>DAOLDI010000510.1:0-2316 GCA_035327445.1 Cyclobacteriaceae bacterium
GTGCACAAATCATTAACTGCTGCTTGCTCTGCCTTGATGGACTTGCTGATTTTATTTAACTGAAACAGCATAGTAAAAAACATATGCCCATGCCTGGCATATTGAATATGATAAGCCGGCAGTTCATAAAAAGCTAAATGCGAAAAATCTCGCCTCAACACTTTTAAGGCTTCACCATCGGATGCAATCTCAACTTCAAATTGTTGTTGAAGCAGCTTGCTGATGACCACAGCGCTGCGTGTAGCATGCCCTATGCCCCAATTGAGCACACAATAAAGTACTTTCTTTTGCTTCAAGAATACGGACTTAAAGTTTCAGGAATTTAAAACCTTTTTCAGCAAAATGCTCGAGGTAACGTGGTAAAACGTAGTTGAGATTTTTTTCTGCCTTGTAGCTGTCGTGAAAAACTACTATTGATCCGGTTCTGCTGCTTTCAATGCTCTTCTTTAAACATTGCTCCTGACTTAAATCTAACCGGTAATCCATGCTCAGCACATCCCACATCACAATTTTATGGCTGCGTTTGATATATGCCGCTTGTTTTCTTCTTATTCTGCCGTAGGGCGGACGAAAAAGATTTGTCTGCATGTTTTGCTGGCACATATTGAAATCTTCCAGATAAATATCTGTATCCGTTTGCCAACCGTTTAAATGGTGTTGGGTGTGATTACCCACAGCATGGCCTTGCTGAATAAGTTGGTCGTAAAGCTGCCGGTGCTTCAAAATATTATCGCCAACACAAAAGAAACTTGCCTTTGCATTATACCTGACTAATTGAGACAGTACAAATTCTGTAGGGCCTGGCACAGGGCCATCATCAAAGCTCAGATACAATGCCGGCTCATCAGTTTTTACTCTCCACAAAAAATCAGGGTAAAAAAGCGGAATCCAAAAAGGTGTACGAAAGAAACTCATCAGCTTTTGAATCTGCAACTTAACATGGTGATGTCATCGCGATAGGCATTTCTTCCTTTGAATGTATCCAGATCAACAATAATGTCTTGATGAATTACCTTTAAATCTTTACTGTGGTTTTGCTCGAAATAGCTAATAAGAGAATCCATACCAAATTCATTTTCAGCTTCGCTCAAAGTTTCAATCAGGCCATCGGTATAACAAAAGAGCAGGAAGTTATCCAGTTCAGTTATAAAGCCTTCATTGATAAAAGGCATGGGTTGTACAGCTCCTAATACTGTTGTGCCATCTTCCAATAACCTGATGCCATGTTTGGGATCCCATAAAATGGGTGCGTTATGTCCGGCATTGATGTATACTAAAGTCTTCAGGCTAATATCATATATACCTAAAAAGGCGGTGATAAACTTTTCGCCTTTGGCATTATCAAGCACTTGGAAATTTAAGGCTTCAACAATTTCAGTAAGATTTGGCGTTTGGCGCACAAGGGTTCTGAGCGATGCCTGGAAGTTTGACATCATCAATGCAGCTGGAATTCCTTTGCCGCTAACATCGGCCACACAAACCAGGAATTGATTCTTGTTGATGGGAATGTAATCATAGTAATCTCCGCCCACCACATCATGAGGTAAATAGCTGGCTTCAATTTTCAGGCGCTCTGTATTAGGCAAACCGGTTGGAAACAAGAACTGCTGTACATCACTGGCAATTTCCAATTCCTTTCTCAAAGCCTCTTGTTGTATCTGTCTTCTTACAAGCTTTTTGTTCTCAATGGCAACAACAAAAATATTACTTACAGCCTGAATGAATTTAATGGTTTCTTCTGCCGAAGCTCCATTGTTATCATCACTTATACCGCCTAAATATACCAGGGCTTTGGTGGCGCCATTATAAACCACCGGTATGGCATAGTCAAACTCAGTAAACTTGCACAAGGGAAAATCGGCACAGCGCTTTACTTCTTTTATACCGGTAAAACGCTCGTCAAGTTCTTGTTGCTTATAACTCTGTTCTGTATTGAAATAAACCTTGCAAGACCACTTCTCTTCAAATACATATAAGGCGAGCTTTCTTTTCTGCAGATAGCCCAACAAGGTAAAATGATAAATGCGGTACAGAACATCTTCATCAGTATTGTTATTAATAGCCCGGGTAATCTCGAGCAATGAGTTGAGCTCAAGTTCTTTCTTTTCAAATTTCTTTCTGAAATCTACAGCAGGCATACAGGGGCAATTAGTTCAAAGATATAAAAAGCTAACGGCCTTACTACCAGATTATGATGATGAGCAAGATTAAATTTCTTTAATATCGTCTACCCTTCCAGCTATACGAAAAAAAAGTTGCGCATATAGCACTTAGCCAAACATAAGGTGCATATAAAAACTGTAAGGCCGTGAATGC
>DAOLDI010000511.1:0-2298 GCA_035327445.1 Cyclobacteriaceae bacterium
ATTGGGTATTGGGCATTAGGCATTGGGTATTGGGTATTGGGTATTGGGTATTGGGTATTAGGCATTGGGATTTGGTATCCTGACGCTATCGGTCAGGACGCTTTCGCGTTTGGTGCTTGGGATTTTTAACCTAATCGTTCAAAGTTGCACCCACCTTGCCAACTGCAAACTGCCTACTGCCTACTTACGATACCCCGGTCCTAACAACACTGTACCACTGCGCACACCGGTATGTCTTTCATTTTCAACTACCAGCTCCCCATTCACAATTACATATTTAAATCCAGTGCTGTAAGCATGCGGCTGTTGAAATGTGGCGCGGTCACCTACTTCTTTTTCATCAAAAATGACGATGTCTGCTGCGTATCCCTCCCGGATTAAGCCCCGGTCGCGCAGGTTAAATTTCTGTGCAGGCAATGAACTCATTCTGCGGATGGCTTCTTCCAGGCGCATTACGTTTAACTCATTTACATACCTGCCAAGAACTCTTGCATTAGTGCCGTAAGCACGTGGGTGCGGCATGCCCGAACCATACACCGGAATTCCTGCATCAGAAGCAAACATGTTAAAAGGATATTTCATAATACGCTGCAAATCATCTTCATGCATGCTGAAGAACACCATCTGCGCACTGCCATTGCTCACCATATCTAAAATGGTTTCTGCTTCTTCACTTGCTTTGGCTTTCTTGCCCAGCATTTTATTGATTTCGTAAATATTTTTTCCGTTGTAAGTGGAATCAGCCCGGTAGCGCGCCACAAAAGCATAATCGTAATGCTTGAGTTGTTTCTTCTTCAAAATATCAAGCATCTCTTTTTTGATTTGCTTTCTGATTTCCGGATTATTCAGGCGATACATCACAGAATCATTGCCACCTGAAAATACCCATGTTGGCAAAACCGTATTTAATGTTGTGCTGCTGGCCACATAAGGGTATTGGTCAATGGTAACATCTATACCTTCTTCTCTGGCTTTGTCAATCATGGCAATGGGTTGCACTGAGCGGCCCCAGTTGGGTTTGTACGTAACTTTGAAATGAGAAATCTGTACTGGCATGCCAGCCTCGCGCCCGATATTGATGGCTTCATTAATCGCATCCACCACATTATCGCCTTCGCTTCTGATATGAGATGCATACACACCATTAAATTGTGCGGCTGCCTTAGCCAAGCCCACTACTTCAGGAGTTTTGGAATAGGTGCCCGGCACATAAATCAAACCGGTTGAAAAACCTACAGCGCCTTCGCGCATGGCTTGTGCCACCAGTTCTTCCATTTGTTTTTGCTCTTCGGCACTGGGCTCGCGCTGACTCACACCCATCACTTCCCTGCGCACGCTGTTGTGTCCGATTAAAGTAGAGATGTTGATAGAAGTTTTTACACTATCGATTTGCTCGAAATATCTTTTCACATCTACACGCGAGGAACCGCAATTACCGGTAACCACCGTAGTTACTCCATCAAAAATAAAATTATCGGCTGTTGGTACGCGTACTTCACTGCCTTCAATATGCGTATGCACATCAATAAATCCCGGGGCTATGTATAAGCCTTTGGCATCAATTACTTTAGCAGCTGCATGATTGGAAAGTTTTCCGATGGCTGCAATTTTTCCATCCTTAACCGCTACATCGGCATAAATCCAGTTATTGCCGCTGCCATCGATGAGTTTACCATTAATAATGAGTACATCGTATTGAGCCTGGCATAAAACCGACAAGCAAAACAGAGAACAGAAAATGATAAGGCGCATAGCTGAAAAGATTAATGGCCTTAATGTATGAGAAATGTTACTAAAAGCAAATTGGGATTATTTCTAGCTTGGTACTGGGTGCTGGTCTCTGGCAACTAGAAGCCAGTAACCAGTACCGATGACTAAAACGGGTCATCTTCATAATCGTCCCTGCCATTACCGTTCTTCTTTTCTCTGAAGCCACCAAAGCGATAAGTAAATGTGATAGTGCCTATACGTGTTTCACGATTGAACAGGCGCTCCTGGTTGAAGCGGATATCTTCAGTATTCACGCGAAATACACGTGTATTGAAAACATCAGATACATTCAAACTAACAGTGCCTTTGCGCTTCAGCACTTCTTTTCTCAGGCCTATATTGACGCCATAAATAGGTTCTATTTCTCCTTGCGGCAAAACAATGGGTCCGCGATAATCAGCCTGCACCTGCACAGCCATTACATTGGGAATGGTGATATTACTTAAGAATGAAAGCGTCCAGCTGAAGTTTGAATTATTGAAACCTTCTGCAATATTTTCTCCGATGATTTCTGAATAGAAGAAATTT
>DAOLDI010000512.1:0-2289 GCA_035327445.1 Cyclobacteriaceae bacterium
CGAAGCTGCTGGCTTCAACATCATCATCATTGAAACTGTTGGTGTTGGTCAATCTGAAACTGATGTAAAAAACATGGTCGATTTTTTTCTGCTTCTGATGTTACCCGGTGCAGGTGATGAGTTGCAGGGAATTAAGAAAGGCATTATGGAAATGGCTGATTTGATTGTGATTAATAAGGCAGATACAGATAATTTGAAAAAAGTACAAGAAGCCAAACATCATTATAAACAAGCCCTGCATTTATTTGTGACAAGTGAATCTGGCTGGAACACCAAAGTACTTAGCTGCTCAGCTCTGGAAAAAACTGGCATTGAGGAAATATGGAAAGAGGTTAAAGCATTTGAAAAATTAACCCATGATAATGGTTATTTTTTACATAACAGAAAACTTCAGAATATAAGCTGGATGCAAAGCCAGTTAAACTTCTTATTGCAATCATCTTTAAAAGAAAATGATAACTTAAAAAAACTTATAAATCAAGAAGAACAAGGTGTGGCAGAAGGCAAAATCAGTGCAACCGCTGCTGCAAGAAATATTTTTAATTACTGGATTGACAGCCTAAAAAGATAACATTTATTTTTTTCTTTCCTTTTTATATGGACAATGCCTGCATCCACTTTCGCAGCAATAACCACGTTTCAAGTGATACTTTTCTGTAAATACATATAGGCCCTTTTCGATATAAAAATCGTCAGGGCTTATATGTACTTTTTTATTTTTGTTAAGTTCCCGGCTCATCAAAACTTATAGGTCAATCCTGCATTAAAATTTCTTCCCATTGTGGTAAATCCATAAATCGCAATAAACTCTGCATCTAAAAGGTTATTAATAGCCAGGTCAGCCCTTAGCGAACCTTTAAGAAATTCTTTTGAGATATTAAGATCAAACAAATGGTAGGCATCCAGACTCCTTTCAGTAAAATTGAAGAAATCAAAGATTCTTCTTTCACCAATGTAATTGTACCGCAAACTTATATCAAGCCATTTATCAACACGCGTAAAAAAATTAAATCCGTATTTTCTGTTAGGAATGCGGTAAAAGCTTTCCGGCCTGTCGGTTTGCTGGTGAGTAAAATAGGCAGATAAGCCTGTGTTCTGATTGATTTGAAAGCTGCCATTAAACTCTAGGCCTTCTACTTTGCGTGTGCGCGCTACATTTTGATACCTGCCTCCAATATAATTGCCATCTGTATCGAACAAAGCAACAAAATCAACAGGGTCTTGTTCATCGCGCCTGAAAGTCACTGCCTGCAGATCAAATTTTTTGATTTTTACAGACAAGCCAGTTTCATAATTTGTATAAAGCTCAGGCTCCAAATTCTTGTTACCAAAAAATGAATATAATTGAAATAGTGATGGCGTGATATAACTTGTCGAAACCGCAGCGAATAATTTGGTTTCAACTTGTCCAAATGTATTATGCCAGGAGGGGTTTATGTTGTACAGTAAACGGGTATCATAAACAGAATGATGGTTCAGTCTTAGGCCAGCATGAAGATTAAATCCATTTTTAAAATCAAGAAAAGTTGAAAGGTAAGGATCGACAAGTGCAAAATTTGCAGAGTCTTTCGCTACAATCTCCTGTTCAGTATATGCATGCTGTTGAATATTTAGCCCATAAAAAA
This sequence comes from Cyclobacteriaceae bacterium, assembly GCA_035327445.1. GTDB lineage: Bacteria > Bacteroidota > Bacteroidia > Cytophagales > Cyclobacteriaceae > DAOLDI01. Next base: position 1,626 of record DAOLDI010000512.1, read on the forward strand.
CCGAGAGCCATTCTGTAAAATTCAATTTATGATTGATGTCAAACTGCCACTGACTGCTGTTAAAGGTTGAGGGAAAGGCATCCTGAAAATCGCGATTGTTCTGCTGATATTGAAGATAGCTTGTAAGCTTTCCGTTACTGTGACTATACGTTTGATGTATCCCTACTCTAATCTGATCTAATTCTTGCCTGTTGTCTGCATCGGTAAACTCAAAAGCATCATACTCAGCCCAGAATTTTTCGTAAGCAGTGTGTAATTCAATGGCGTAAGACTTATCTAGTTCGTAACCTAGCTTGAGCAATCCATTTTGCCGACTGAAACCGTCTTGATCAAACTGATCATTCGGGTCCTGTGAAATTGCGGCTGAAAATCCGGCTGAGCGCACGTTTGTCCCTGAAGCATAGTAAGAAAGTTTGTCTTCTTTACCCGAAAGCTGCAAATGCTGTCGGAAAGTATTGAATGAACCCGCCTGGGCATTAATTAATCCGCCAATTTTTTTTGTTTCCCCGGCTTGCTTTAACCTGATATCAATTACCCCTGCGGCAGCATTGGTTCCATACAAAGTACTTAAACCGCTTTTCAATACTTCAATAGAAGCGATTTGCTCAAGGGGCAAATAGCGCAAATCAAATTCGGCTGTTATGGAAGAAGGATCATTAACCGG
>DAOLDI010000513.1:0-2283 GCA_035327445.1 Cyclobacteriaceae bacterium
AAAGCAAAATTTCTGCTTTTCGGATTTTTTAACCCTGAGATTAATTCATTCTCTTCCAAAACAAGTAATCAAGCTTTTAACTTAGACTCAAGTTAATCACTTTGGTTTAATGTTTTGGAAAAATATAAAGCGATTAGAGTTCCTTGATGTAATCGATTAGTCCAAAGCTTTTGCCTTTGGGTCTAACCAGCAGGATAGGGACTTCGGTTGTTGAGCTCACAAGTTTTTCTGCAAAGTTACCGAGGAAGAGCGCTGCAGTGGAGGTTTTACCTTTGGCGCCAACCACAATGCCATCGGCTTTAATTCTGCTGGCGGTAGTATGTATGGTTTTCAACAAGTCGTCTTCTTTATTCAACACATATTGCATAACCGGCTTAATACCAAAAGTATTTGTTGTTTTAATAAACTGTTTATAACTCTGTTCCGCATTCTTCTTCATAACTTCTGCAAACTCTTTGAATGATTTCCCGGAATAATGATAGCCAACAGGTACATTATAGGCATGAATACACTCAACAGCAACTTTGTTCTTATAGTTACTGGCCATTTGGCATACGCGCTCAAGGGCAAGTTTTGAGTATTCGGAGAAATCGATGGGAACCAAAATGCGGTTAACTTTTGGTGTACTGTTTTCAGGAGCTATCAGCAATAAGCAATTGCATCTTCTGGCCAATCTTTGAGTTGTTACCCCATTGCTGTGCGAAGTGAGCTTATGACCGATGAGCAGGAGATCAATTTTCTCTTTATCGATTGTTTCAAGAATTACTTTGGTGGCTGAACCTGATTTTACAATCACATCAAATTTAGCCTCTCTTTGCAGGTTGTGATTTTTAAGGATGCGCTCAGTTAGCTGATTTTTGCGTTCCTCCAGTGCTTTCGAAACCAGTTCTGGGAATTCATTCAATACTTCCTCGGGAATGTGCAGGTCGCGCACTACATTCACAAAGATTACCCTTTCTGCCTGAGAGGTGTTAACAATGAATGACACGTACTTCAACAGGGTAAAATCCATGTCGGTCATGTCGAGGCCCACCAGTATGTTTTTGATATTCTCCATAAATTCGGATGCGCAAATCTACGTCAATAATGTGAAATATTATTTTGTGTTACGATAAATAATTAACGTTTACCATATTTTATTTTGAATCGAAGGCCTCCAGGGCATCTGCGAGGGCTTCAAATTGTTCTTTTGAATGTGCAGGAAAATTGGCAAACCTTAGCTGGCTGTCCTTTAATGTTCCATATCCATTTCCCGCCTCCAGTTTTAACTCCTTCAGGTATTGTTTTAATGCTTGGGTATGCGCATTACTTTGCAGTACAATAACTGTTTTAGAGCGCTGAGAAGCATTACTTACGGCAGCTTTTAACTGCTTGGCGCGATCTAAAAGACCGTAGATAAGCGCTGCCTTATACTCAGTTTCGCTTCTGATTATTTTGATCCCCCTGCGTAACATATCCTGAATCACCTTATCCAGTAAATAAATGCTCAGTACATTAGGTGTTGCCGGAGTTTGAAAATGCTGATAATGCTTATGCAATGAGGGCAGACTATGGTAGCTGCCAATGTTTACACCTTTTGCTTTTAATTGATGGGCTTTATCGAGGCAGCGATCATTGGCAATCCATACGCCTAAACCTGCGGGCAGACCAAATCCTTTTTGTACAGAAAAGTAAAGGCAATCTAAATCATTGAAATCAAAAGCAGGCTGGGGAAGTGATGAAACCGCATCAACTGCAATCAATGCATCCGGATGTTGCTGACGCAAGTATTTAATATGCCCCAGGTCAAAACTTACACCTGTGCTTGTTTCATTATGCGTGATACCTAATAGTTCTGTATCTTCAATCAGGTTTAAATCCTGCAAATCAAATCCCTGGCCGGCAGGTTTGCATATTTGTTTTGCTTCTTTGCCATAAGCAAGTGCTATTTCATAAAACTTCTGTGCAAAATCCCCGCTCACCAGATGTGTACTCTTTTTCTCTACCAGGTTCTGAATAATCCTTTCCCATACCTCTGTAGCCGAGCCTGTAAAGTAAATGCCAAAGTTATCGGGTATGCCTAATAAAGTTTTTAAGCCTTCGGCACAAGATTGATAGACTGCGCTGAATGTTTTGCTTCTATGAGAAATGGAAGGAATACCCTCTCTGAACGCTTTGCGTGCATGATCTTCAACTGTAAAATATAACTGTGATGGGCCAGGGTTAAAGTCGATTTTCATTTTTCAGAATATTTCTGCGTTCGAATATATACCTATTGCAGATAATATTAAATTTGAAACTGAA
>DAOLDI010000514.1:0-2281 GCA_035327445.1 Cyclobacteriaceae bacterium
ATTGGAGCGAATACAAAGTATTTTAACTGGAGGAAAACCATTACGGAATTAGTAGGCAGTAGGCAAGGGCAATTGGCAAGCTTAATAAAGACAAGCGCAATACACAAATGAAAGAAAAGAGTCAACAAAGCTTTAGAGACTTGACGGTTTATAAAAAAGCCTTTGACCTGGCTATGAAAATATTTGAGGTCTCGAAATCTTTTCCGAAGGAAGAAAGATATTCATTAACAGACCAGATAAGGAGGTCATCACGGGGAGTTTGTGGATGCATTGCCGAAGCTTACAGAAAGAGAGATTATCCTGCATATTTTGTTAGTAAATCTTCAGATGCAGATATGGAGAACAGCGAAACTCAGGCATGGCTTGATTTCGCATATGCCTGCAAATACATTGATGAAGGGAAGTTCAAGGATTTAATTTACAAGTCTGAAGAAGTCGGAAAGATGCTTAACCATATGGTAGAGCATCCAGAAAAATATGTGAGAGTCAAGATGAAGTTAAATGAGCAGTAGTTTTTGCTTATTGCAAATTGCCTACTGCCTACTGTATAAATAGAAACACAACACTAAAATAAAAAACATGGACGCATACATCGTAGCAGGTTTTAGAACAGGCGTTGGCAAAGCCAAAAAAGGAGGCTTTCGTTTTACCCGTCCTGATGATTTAGCCGCAGAGGTGATTAAACATCTGGTGAAGTCTGTACCCGGACTGGAAAATAAAATGGTTGATGACCTCATCGTAGGCAATGCCGTACCCGAAGCAGAACAAGGCATGCAGATGGGAAGAATCATTTCCTTGCTTGCGCTGGGCATTGATACGCCCGGCATGATTGTCAATCGATATTGTGGTTCGGGTGTTGAGACAATTGCTATTGCCACGCAAAGAATTCAGGCGGGGATGGCAGATGTCATCATTGCAGGTGGAACAGAATCCATGTCGCTTGTGCCGGTAATGGGCATCAAAACAGCACTCAATTATAAAATCGCTACAGAAAATCCTACCTATTATACCAGCATGGGTTTAACTGCTGAAGAAGTTTCAAAGCAATTCAACATAACAAGAGAAGCGCAAGACCAATTCTCTTATGAGTCGCACATGAAAGCTGCAGCAGCCTGGAAGGCAGGCAAGTTCAAAGATGAAGTAGTGCCCATTACAGTGAAAGAAGTATACGTGGATGAAAACATGAAAAAGAAAACCCGTGAGTTTGTTGTAGATACTGATGAGGGCATTCGAGCAGACACAACCCTGGAAGGATTGGCCAAACTCAAGCCTGTGTTTGCGGCAGGAGGAACAGTAACTGCAGGTAACGCATCACAAACTTCTGATGGTGCCGCCTTTGTAGTTGTCATGAGCGAACGCATGGTAAAACAGTTGAACGTGAAGCCGATTGCACGCATGGTAAGCTACGCAGTTGCCGGTGTTGACCCGCGCATCATGGGCATTGGTCCGGTAGCGGCCATACCCAAAGCCTTAAAGCTGGCCAATTTAAAACTGGATGACATTGATTTGATAGAGCTCAATGAAGCCTTTGCTGCGCAAGCATTGGCAGTAGCTAAAGAATTGAATATCGACAGAAACAAACTCAATGTAAACGGAGGTGCAATTGCAGTGGGTCATCCGCTGGGTTCATCAGGTGCGCGTTTGTCGGTACAATTGTTTAACGAGTTAAGAAGACAAAATAAAAAATACGGCATGGTAACCGCTTGTGTGGGAGGCGGACAAGGAGTGGCGGGTATATACGAACTACTGAATTAGCAATAGGCAAAAGGCAGTAGGCAAAGCGCACAAAATTGCCTACTGTGATTTGCCTATTGCCTACTTTAAAACTATAGAACTGAAAATTAAAATTGAACCAAGATGGCAACCGAAGTAGCAACAAAAAAAGCAATAAAAGGAGGAGAGTTTCTCATCCGTGAGACGCAGGCGAACGAGATTTTTATTCCCGAAGAATGGAATGAAGAGCAGTTAATGATTAAGCAACAGTGCCAGGATTTTCTGGACAAAGAAATTCATCCGCGCCTGGATGAAATCGATTCGATGAAGCATCCTGAACTGATGCCATCGCTTTTAGATAAAGCCGGTGAATTGGGCTTGCTAGGAACTTCTGTACCGCAAGAGTATGGAGGTTTTGGCATGGACTTCAACACTTCCATGTTGGTGGCAGAGGTATTAGGTGCAGGTCATTCTTTTGCAGTGGCTATATCTGCTCACACAGGCATTGGCACCTTGCCCATTTTATATTACGGCAACGAAGAGCAGAAGAAAAAATACATACCCAAGT
>DAOLDI010000515.1:0-2277 GCA_035327445.1 Cyclobacteriaceae bacterium
AAAAAATCCTTCTCCTTTTACTTTGTGCGGCCAGCATTGGTAAGCATGCAGATTTTTTTCCTGCAAATGTTCAACGCCCCAGCGTTCATCCAAAGTAATGGGCAAAGATCTGAATGCATATTCCTGCAACATCCATAATAGTTGCTGCATGTTCTCTTCCGGATTATAGGTGCAGGTGCTGTAGATTAAAATTCCACCCTCTTTTAAAGCAGGCCATACATCGGCCACAATTCTTTGCTGCCGGCTGCTGCAGAGTTTCAAATTGTTTTCCGACCATTCGTTCAGGGCTTCCGGATTTTTGCGGATCAACCCTTCACCCGAGCAGGGTGCATCAATCAGTATCAGGTCGAACAATCCTTGCAGCTGAGCAAAATGCTGCGGATCGTTTTGGGTAATGATGCTATTCGGGTAGCCCCATTTGATGATGTTTTCTGATAATATATTTGCACGTGTTTTAATTACTTCATTGCTGATGAGCAGACTCTGCGGCTGCAGCAAACTGAGTAAGTGTGTACTCTTGCCTCCGGGCGCTGCGCAAAGATCAAGCGCGAGACAAGCATTTTTATCTAAATCATTTTGTATAACAACTTGCTCAAGCAGCATAGAGCTGGCTTCCTGCACATAATAAGCGCCTGCATGCAAAAGCGGATCGAGTGTGAATACGGGTCGCGCTGCTAAATAAAATCCGTTTTCACACCAATCTATTTTTTCTGAATATGAATGCTGAAATGTTTTCTTCGGATTGAGCCTGGTGCTTACCGGAGCAGGTAATTGCAGGGCTTGCAAAAAATCAGGATAGGCTTCAGCCAATTGATGGTTTAAGCGTTGCGCCAGCTGCGAAGGTAAATTCATTGCAGCAATTTAAGCAGTTCCTGAATGGCCGCGCGGTTTTCCTGGCTTCTTAAATTATTTTCTATGCTCACTTTTTCTTTTTTGGTGAGCCGCCAGCTTAGTGAAGCGCGTGAGTCCATAAACTGTAGGCTATCGACAAGCGTAGCAGCACGTGTTAATTCAATTTCAGGCGCGTATTGTATGTCTATGCGTTTGATAGGTACCTGCATCCAGGTTCTGGCATAATCCACCAGGTAATCGTTGGTGATGTCTTGCATGTTTTCAAAGTTGTTGTAAATGCTGCTGATGGGTTGCGAGAACCTATCTAAAACAGATTGTCCTTTTTGTTCGAGTATCGGGCTTAATTTTTGTGAATCGCGTATGGATACAATCACTAATCCTGATGTGTTGGCATTCAGCCAATCCTGAAAAGCAAAAACAAAACGTACGGCATCGCTAATACCAAAGTTATCGGTTATACCGGCATCCATAATTTGTATGGGCGGATTGCTCGGTAATGTGGTATTAGGTGTAATGTATGGAAAGGTAGCGCTCATGCGCAGCGCAGACAAAAAGCGCAGATTATCTGCATGTTGTTCTTTGAAGAGTTCTCCGAAATCTACACCGCCAATTTTTTGGTTCGCATAAAAACCCGTGAACTCGATATCGATGTTCATGTAAGAAGAAGGGAGGGCAGAGATGTATAATTTGCGGGCATCATTGATGATGGTGGGGCTCATGATGAGCATGGGGATATGGGCGTTAAGTTCAGGTTCGCGATAAGCTGAAATGGTTTTATCAAGTATGAACTCTGTATTTTTATTCAGTTGTTCTTCAAAAGTATAGCTGCGGTCTTTTTCGTAGAACTGTCCCTGGTAGTTAAATTTTCTTAAGCCCACAAACAAATCATTGGCCAGCATGCTGAAGATGATGGGGTTCAGGTTATCGCTCGAAATATTTTTTCGGTGACTGCTGCCGTATGGGTCAATCGCTTCGCCTTGCAAAGCTCTTAGTTTTAATTCTCTGAAATAACTAGCGCCTATCAGCCCCCCGCTGGCACCCGTAATAAGTGCGGTGCGATCAAAGAGTAAACCTTTGCTCAGGCTATCAGCTTTTTGTAAAGTGCTTAATGTCCAAAGTGAGGCACGCTGTCCGCCACCACTGGTGCAGATCAAAACCATCACAGGTTTTTCAACTTGTTGCTTTATTTTCCAGTTTTGCAAAGCCTGGTACACATAAGCTTTGCTGTTTTCAATATGTTCGGTGTTATTAAGTTGCTGTAGTTTTTTTAGACCGTAATCGGCAGGCTGTATGTTATAATTCAATCCGAAGGCTTCATATCTTTTGCTGAAGTATTCTTGTTCTACCAGGTAATTAAAAATTAAAAAGGCAGCAATAGAAGCAGAGAATGCCCAGCCACCAAACCAGTATGAAAATGCGCCAGAA
>DAOLDI010000516.1:0-2270 GCA_035327445.1 Cyclobacteriaceae bacterium
GCATTCAATGCAAAAAGAACCATCAGCCTGAAAGTTGATAATAAATCCATTCATGAAGTGCTCAACACCATTTTTGAGGGGGCGGTAACGGCAAAAGAAAAAGGTAATTACATCATTCTCACCAAAACCAGGACCACAACGAGCAGTACACAAAAACAAGAAACATTTATTTTGAATGGCTATGTAATAGATGCCACCGATTCTTCAAAGATTGCCTCTGCAAGTGTGTATGAACGCAACAGCATGCTTAGCACCATTACCGACAGGTATGGTTTTTTCAGTCTGCGCATCGACAAACCCGGAGAGCAAACATCAGTATACATCAGCAAATCAGATTACATCGATACCGTATTAATATTCAATACTTCCGGACAACACTTTAGCAATATTGCACTGCAAAAAAGAATTTCAGAAAAAACTGAAGAGATTGTTGTAAGTGAAATTGCATCTGAAATATATACCACAGCAATCGATGCTGATTCTATATTTATTGCGGATGTAGTTGAAGAAGAACTCCCGCGTACTAAGTTTAATTTCAAACTTCCCCGCTTCAACAAGCAACTGCATATTAACGAAGAAAATATAAGCGATACCCTTTACAGAAATTTTCAAGTTTCGCTGGTGCCATTTGTAGGTACTAATCGCAAACTGAGTGGTAATGCTGTAAATAAATATTCTCTTAACATTTTAGGTGGATATTCCATGGGTAATACTGCATTAGAGTTTGGTGGTTTGGCCAATCTCAACCGCGCAGTGGTAAGCGGAGTGCAAATTAGCGGACTGCTCAACCTGAATGAAGGTAAAACCAATGCCTGGCAGATGGCGGGATTGGTTAACCTGCAGGGAGATGATGCCAGTGGTGCACACATGGCCGGTTTACTGAATCTTACTTCAGGAAAAGCTGATGGCTTCCGCCTGGCGGGGCTAAGCAATTTCTCATCACGCACTTCAAAAGGTGTTTCTGTTGCAGGGCTTACCAATATTCAGAACAAAGATTATGAAGGAACACAGGTGGCCGGTTTGTTTAATTTCACTTCAAAAGAAATGAAGGGTGTGCAGGTTGCTCCTTTCAACTATGCCAAAAACATGAAAGGCGTTCAGGTGGGTGTAATCAATGTAGCAGACAGCGCATCGCATGTACCAATTGGTTTTCTTACCGTAGTCTTTAAAGGTTATCACAAAGCAGATGTATATACTGATGAAGTCATCACCTATAATCTTGCCTTGCGAACAGGCGTGCATCAATTTCATAATATTTTACTGGCAGGTTTAACTCCTGGCGAGCGTGATAAATTTCTCTGGACATTCGGTTATGGATTAGGAACTTCTACCAATGTTCAAAGAAGAATCAGATTGTATGCCGACCTTACAGCTCAGCAAATTTCACAGCGCGATTTTACGCCTGCCATCAATCTTTTGAACAAAGTGCATCTTGGTTTTGATGTTAAGCTCACAGGTGTGATGTCGTTGATAGTTGGGGCTACCTATAATTACCAGATAATCCGTAGTGATTATGATAACTATCCTGAGCTTTTCACGTACTATACCCCATCCTACCTGCACCAAACTATTTCAGGCACAATCACTACACGTTCGTGGGTAGGCTTTAAAGCGGGGTTAAGGTTCTTTTGATTTCTCTCTCAGGTGAATAGGGGTATGTGCCCGGCTGATTGTCAATAGAGAAATCAAACTTAATCATGAAAAATAATCATTTTATTAAGCTGGCCTTGCTGCTGTACTTCGGGCTATTGCTGCTCAGCAGTAAAGTCAGCGCACAAGAGCAACTTACCCAAACTATTCGCGGAACCATTATCGACCACGTATCGCAAATGCCCTTGCCCGGGGCCACAGTTGTTGTCATTGGTTCAGAACCCATAATTGGCACAGCCACTGATAGCGAAGGAAACTTCCGATTGACTAAAGTCCCCTTAGGCACGCAAAGTCTTAAAGTATCTTTTATCGGATACAAAGAACTAACGCTGCCAAACATTATCGTCAACTCCGGCAAAGAGGTTGTACTCAACATTCCATTGGAAGAAGAAATTATTAAAATGCAGGAGCTCGTGATTCGGGCTACAGAAAAAGACAAACCATTAAATGATATGGCTATGGTAAGTGCAAGAACTTTTTCGGTAGAAGAAACCAAAAAGTTTGCAGCCGCCATCAACGACCCCGCTCGCATGGTAACTTCATTTGCAGGTGTAGTACAAAGCGATGATGGCAATAATAACATTTCGATTCGTGGTAACTCACCCAATGGTTTGTTGTGG
>DAOLDI010000517.1:0-2258 GCA_035327445.1 Cyclobacteriaceae bacterium
ACCAGTCCCAGTAAAAGTAAATACAGCCAGTCGGCAGGGAGCGGACTCAACATCAAAGTATGGTTGCTGGCAAAATAAATTTTATAGATGGGCAGAAACAGCATTATACCCAATGTTGCGCCACTCATCTCATAGAGTGTAATCTGGTACGGGCTGATGCGCCTGGTAAAATTGACGTTGATAACTGAAAACATTGCGCCAAAAAATCCGCATGCAATGCCTATCAGTAAACCCAGACTGTGTTCAACTTCTTCCTGAAAAATAATATACAAACCAATTATTACTACAAAGCCCAACATTACTTCCAGCCAGCTTATTTTTTTTCTGTTGATTATCGGATCAAGCAGGGCTGTCCATATGGCAATAGTTGCAAAACCAACCAGACTTACAGAAGCATTTGAAACTCGGGCAGAAAGAAAAAAGAAAATCCAATGTGCGGCAATTAAAAAACCTGTTGCGCTCAGCTTAGTAAAATCAGTAATTGAAATTGAGAATGATTGTTTGCGTATTAACACCAATGCGGCAGTTCCTAGAGAAGCAATTAGAGTTCGGTAAAATACCATTTCAACTGATGGTATGCTGATGAGTAAACCCAGAATTGCCGTAAAGCCCCAGATAAAAACGATTACATGAATCTTGAAATAATCAAACAGGCTGGCCATTAACGTGGAACGTATTTATACATAAGCGCAGCGATAAGAGCAAAAATGATATTGGGTATCCAAACAGAAATACCTGCCGGTAATGAACCCGCTTCTGCAAATGAGCGGAACATCATGAAGAATAAAATGAAAATGAATGAGAGTAAGAAACCCAGGGCAATCTGAAAGCCGGTACCACCCCTGCTTTTTCTTGCTGATACAATTACACCCATAAAAGCAAGAATAAAAATGCTGAATGGTGCTGCATAACGTGTATGCTTTTCAACTTCATAAGGCAAAACACCGGCTGAACCTCTGGCACGTAGTGTTTCAATATATTCATCCAAATCATTCAGTGTCATACCATCGAATTTGCGGTAATCACTTTCAAATTCTTTTGGATGTATTACAAGCGTAGTATCTTTTGAATCTCCGCGTGTGATTACATCTCTTGGACGTTCGTAAAAAATTGAGTCTTGCGGAATACTATCCCGAGTAAGCGAAGCCAAAACAAAAATCGGATCTACTTTTCTGTGCAGCCAGTTTTTGAGTATCCACTTTTCTTTATTTGCATCCCATACAATGGAGTTGGCTGAAAGTTTTTCAATCAGGCGATTGCCTTCAAAACGCTCCATGGTAAAGCGATAGCCCACATCTGTTGTGTTATTATAACTCTGCATGTATAAAAACACACCGGGTTCAACTTGGATGTGAATATTGCGCTGATCGAAATAGTATTTACCTTTCAGATACTCAACTTCAAAAGCCAACCGTGTTTTATTTGAATTGGGAATTATCCAACCGTTTAGCCAAAAGCTCAAAGAAGCAATTACAAAGGCACCCAGAAAGTATGGCAGCATTAATCTTTTGAAACTTACCCCGCTGCTAAGAATGGCAACAATTTCTGTGCGGCCCGCCATGCGCGAAGTAACATAAACTGTTGCAATGAAAACGGTTATGGGTGTGATGAGGCCAGCCACCCAGGGAACAAAATCCAGGTAGTAGCCTAAGATCTGCATGGCAGATACATTATTCTTTACATACTTCTCAGTTTTTTCTGTAAGGTCAATTACGGTAATTACAGATACCAATATCAGCACCACAAAAAAGAAGGTGCCCAAAAACTGCCTTAATATGTACCTGTCTATTAACCTCATCTACAATTTTTGTGAAACCTGCTTCACCATTTTGTTTTTCCAGGCGGCAAAGTCACCGGCAATGATGTGTTGCCTGGCTTTCTTTACCAGCCAAAGGTAGAAACTCAGGTTGTGAATGCTTGCAATTTGTGCGCCTAAAATCTCGTTGCTCATGATTAAATGCCGCAGGTAAGCTTTGCTGTAATAGGTGCTGGCATAGCCACCCAGTTCAGCATCTATGCAGGAAAGATCTTCTTTCCATTTTTCATTTCTGATGTTGATTACACCCTGTGTGGTAAACAACATGCCATTGCGCGCATTCCGGGTAGGCATTACACAATCAAACATATCAACCCCTAGTGCTATGCATTCTAAAATATTTTCTGGTGTGCCAACGCCCATGAGGTAGCGGGGTTTGTTTTGCGGTAATACCTGGCAAACCACATCCGTCATTTCATACATTAAGTCGTGCGGTTCACCC
>DAOLDI010000518.1:0-2256 GCA_035327445.1 Cyclobacteriaceae bacterium
ATTTGCAGGTGATACACAAGCCTGGGGCGTTGTTGGAGGAGACGCATTATTATCCTTTCGGGTTGACAATGGCCGGGATAAGTAGTAAGGCTGCTGGGAAGCTGGAGAATAGATACAAAGCAATTTCCGGTAATGAGTATAACACTGATCTTGAATTAAATATTTACGAGACATTATTTCGTTCTTACGATCCACAGATAGGGCGGTTTTGGCAATCAGATCCTTTAGCCGATGACTATACTGATGATTCGCCCTACAGTTATGCATTTAATAACCCAATTTTTTGGGTAGACCCATTGGGTGCAGAGAATTATTCATGGCAAGACTTACTAAGTCAAATTGAGAACGGTACTATCAAGCAAGGTCGTTACTATAATATTGGGGATAATACTTTTGGTTTTCAGGAAATTGATAAAATTAAATATGATAAGAAGAATGAGAAGCTTTGGATTTACTTTCCTACTAGGGTAGATGTAACAATGGATGGAGATGTTCCATCTTCTATTACTGCATCAACGCAGAAAGCGATTTCACATGATGTTACATCTGAGTACCAGCATTTAGAAGAAAGTGGTTGGGACTATGTGCCTATAGTAGGCAGCGTAAGACAAGCTGCTGATGATTTTAAGAAAGGCAGGTGGGTTTCTGGTATATTCAATAGTGCGATGGCTATCAGCGATGTTTTCCTGATAAAGGCACTAGCAGCAGCGCCAGCGAAAGCACTTCTTACTAAGGGTCTAAAGGGGATGAAAAATTATTATGGTGTCGGTATGTCACATAGTTATGGAGCATCTGTTGCCCGTTGGAAAAAGCTTGGATTAAATACTGCAGGCTATAAGCATCATTGGTTGATTACGCAATCAGCCATGAAGCGATACCCAATGTTAAAAGTTATCGGCAATCAACGCTGGAATTTGAAAAGTTTTTCATCGCAAGCTTCGCACATGCGCTGGGGGCATGGTCAGGTATATGATAAAATTGGCTACTCTTATTGGCAGGCTGCTTACCCAATAATGGCTACACCAGCTTGGACAAAGTTTGCTGCGTCATCAGCTACTATGCATTTTTTAGACGAATAAATATGACCAATATTCCTTTGAAATACCCAGTAATGGGATTTACTTCCGAAGATTCATATTTGCATGTATACACTGGAAATGAACTGTGTTATACTTCAAAAGGGCAGAAATTTTACAGAGATCTGGAATTGATTGATTCTGAAGGTATAGTTTATATTCTAAAAAAATCAAAACTTAAAGGGCGTGCAAATTTTTGGGTATGTCTTCGGCACTTGCAACCGATTCAAGAGTTTGATATTGTATTGAACAAAAGGGAGCAAATTACATTGAACGGATTAAAGGATAGGATTTTTTCCCATATCAGCAAGCATCCAAAAGTTTTTGCCCCTTTGTATGATGGCACACCTTGGAATGAGCGTATTGGCCAGCACACTTCTTTTGAAAGTTTAATCAGACTCTTTAAGTAGAATTATTAGCGAATTATTTTCCTATTTGTTTCAATAATGATACCTGCAAGCAATAATTTCAATCCATTCCGTTTCTACCTTATAGATAAGCCGATGTTCATCTGTAATCCGCCTACTCCAGCATCCGGTATAATCATGTTTTAGCAATTCCGGTTTTCCGGTTCCTTCAAAGGGAGTTTTGGCCGTTTCAATGAGTAGTTTTTTAAGTTTATTGAAAACCTGTTTGTTTTCCTGTTGTCATTGGTTGTATTGGTCAAAGGCCACCGGAGTAAAAAGGAGTTTTTTCATAATTGTTCTGGCTGCAGTTCAATAAATTCTCCATTCCGGGCCTGTTCCAATGATTTATCCAGCATGGCTTTATTGGCCGGGCTGCTCATGAGATAGGCCGTGGTGTCCATCTCTTCCTGTATGGTGATGGAAATGGGCTTAGACTTAAAGGCAGTTTTTATTGCGTCAACAATATCTGCCGTTAGTTCTTGAGCTGAAGAAAGGTGGTAAGTAGTGTACATAGGAAAATATTTATTAGTTAGCGTAGGCCTGTTTTGTTTTAAAGTCACGTAAAAAGGCATCGAGTAAGGCCATTACGTGGCTTTGTGGTTCTTGTGGCAAATTTTGGATTTGAATAACCTTATTAGCCAGATTTTTATCAATAAGCTCATTGGAGTTTCCCACCAGGTAATCGAGCGACACATCCAAGGCATCAGCAATTTTTGCCGCTACATCAATGGAAGGCTTGATCTCATCCCGTTCATACCGTCCGATGGTAACGC
>DAOLDI010000519.1:0-2254 GCA_035327445.1 Cyclobacteriaceae bacterium
GGCAGGGGTTAACAAGCCCACGCGCGGCAAAGTAACAGCTCCTAAAGATGCCATCATCGCCTACCTGCCCCAGCATTTGCTTACCGAAGATAAGCTCACAGTTTTTGAAGAAACAGCTAAGGCCTTCGCCAAAATCAACGGCATGAAACAGCGCATTGATGAGCTGAACCATGAACTGGAAACCCGCAGCGATTATGAGTCAGATGCTTATGCCAAAATTATTGAAGAAGTTTCTGAGTTGAGTGAAAAATTCTACTCTATTGAAGAAGTGAATTACGATGCGGAAATAGAAAAGACATTATTAGGTCTGGGATTTCTGCGTGCTGATTTCAACAGACCAACCAGTGAGTTCAGCGGTGGCTGGCGCATGCGCATAGAGCTGGCAAAAATTCTTCTGCAAAAACCCGATTTGATTTTGCTGGATGAGCCTACCAATCACCTCGACATTGAATCGGTACAATGGCTGGAAGAATTTTTAAAGACAAATGCCAAAGCGGTAATCGTTATCAGTCACGATAAAACTTTTGTAGATAACCTCACCAACCGCACCATAGAAATTACCATGGGGCGCATTTACGATTACAAAACAAATTACTCTCATTACCTGCAACTGCGCAAAGAGCGCAGAGAGCAACAGCAAAAACAATTTGACGACCAGGCGAAACAAATTGCCGAGATTCAGCAATTTATTGACCGATTTAAAGGCACATACTCTAAAACACTGCAAGTGCAATCAAGGGTAAAGATGCTGGAGAAAATAGAAATCGTAGAAGTAGATGAAGTAGACTCATCAGCATTGAATTTAAAATTCCCTCCTGCACCTCGCTCAGGTAATTATCCTGTAATTGTAGAGGGCATGACCAAACGCTATGGCGATCACGTGGTTTTTAAAGAAGCTTCTTTAACTATCGCACGCGGAGATAAGGTGGCTTTTGTAGGCAAGAACGGTGAGGGTAAATCAACCATGGTAAAAGCCATTATGGCTGAAATTGATTTCGAAGGCAAATGTCAGTTGGGTCATGGCTCGCTCATTGGTTACTTCGCACAAAACCAGGCTGCTTTGCT
This sequence comes from Cyclobacteriaceae bacterium, assembly GCA_035327445.1. Taxonomy (GTDB): domain Bacteria; phylum Bacteroidota; class Bacteroidia; order Cytophagales; family Cyclobacteriaceae; genus DAOLDI01. The sequence continues at coordinate 1,066 of DAOLDI010000519.1, forward strand.
GGATGAAAGCATCAGTGTATTTGAAACCATCGACCAGATTGCACAAGGAGATATCCGCACGAAAATAAAAGACATACTCGGTGCCTTCATGTTCAGTGGAGATGATATAGACAAAAAAGTAAAAATGCTTTCGGGTGGTGAGCGCACACGCCTTGCCATGATTAAGTTGTTGCTGCAACCTGTTAACCTTTTGATTCTCGATGAACCTACCAACCACCTCGATATCAAAACCAAAGACATTCTGAAAGATGCACTTCGCGCTTTTGATGGTACTCTGATTTTAGTTTCTCACGACCGTGATTTTCTGGATGGCCTGGCCAGCAAAGTTTTTGAGTTTGGTAACAAACGCGTACGCGAACACTTTGAAGACATCAACGGATTTTTGCGAAATAAAAAACTGGAGAACCTGAGGGAGATTGAGCGGACAGTAAGCCGATAAAATAACCAGATACTTCTCTTTTACTAATCATAATTTACAAAATGTTACCAAAATGGTAACATTTTTAGTATTATTGCTGTTAATACTATGCGGATAATAGCCGTTCAGACGCTAAAATATTATATCAAAAAATATCCTGATGCTGAACAGGCTATCCTCTCATGGTATGATGAAGCAGAAACAACTGATTGGTCAAGTCCCAATGAATTAAAAAGCCAGTATAAAAATGCTTCGATTTTGAATAATAAAAGAGTGGTATTTAATATTCATGGTAATTCATATCGATTAATTGTTGACATAGAATACAGGTTAAAAATTGTTTTCATTGTATGGTTCGGAACACATAAACAATACGATAAGATTGATGCCAAAAAGATAAGTTATGCTAAAGCCCATAAAAAATAAGAAGCAGTACGAAGAAGCTTTAAGTCGCGCCTATGCGCTGATGCAAAAAGAACTTAAGCCATCATCTAAAGAATCAGATGAACTGGAGGTCTTATCTATTCTTCTCAAAGAATATGAACAAAAAATATTTCCTGTTCCTAAGCCAAATCCATTAGAGGCCATTAAGTTCAGATTAGAACAAATGGAAATAACTGAAGCTGAGTTATCAGAAATATTGGGCTATAGGTCAAGAAAATCAGAGATTCTTTCCGGTAAAAGAAAACTCAGTCTATCCATGATTAGAAAACTCCACGAAACACTTGGCATTCACAAAGAAACACTTACTCAAGCATATCAAAATGAAAT
>DAOLDI010000520.1:0-2254 GCA_035327445.1 Cyclobacteriaceae bacterium
CCCGTGTTGGTCATTTTGATGTGGAGTCACTTTACATCAGCATGAAGACAAAAAATTACCGCGTAAGTCGCGCTACTGTTTATAATACACTAGACCTCCTGGTAGAATGCGATTTGGTAAGCAAACACCAGTTTGGTAAAAACATGGCGCAGTATGAACGCAGCTATGGCTACAAACAGCACGACCACTTAATTTGTACCGATTGCCATAAGGTGCTGGAGTTTTGCGATCCGCGTATTCAAACTATTCAAAATACAGTAGGTGAAATTCTGAATTTTAACATCATACATCACTCTCTTATTCTTTATGCCTCCTGCAAAAAAGAAAACTGTGAGAACAAAAAAACATCTTGAAAATAAATAGCTACAAATGAAATTTGATATAGAAGTAAAAAGCGACTTGCTTATCATCAAACTAACAGGTGATCTAATTGGTGAGGACTCTGGTTTAAGTCTTTTGGAAAAAGCAAGTAATGCCATAAATGAAGGTGTAAGAAATTGCTTAATCAATATTTCCGGTTTACGATACATCAATAGCAGTGGCATTGGTGTTTTAATAACCATTTTAACCAAGTTTAGAAATAAGGGTGGCGAAATGTTCTTGATGAACCCGTCAGAATCTGTTCAAAAACTTCTAATCATTACCAAATTAAATGCAATTTTTCAGGTTGTAGATTCTGAAGATACTGCGCGCAAACTTATTGCCAATCAATAAAATTCTTATTCAGTCATTTAATCAATTATAAAATGAAAGTAGATGTTCTGTTGGGTTTGCAGTGGGGAGATGAAGGAAAAGGTAAAATTGTAGATTACCTCGCGCCAAATTATGATATCATTGCCAGGTTTCAGGGCGGTCCTAATGCGGGCCATACACTTGAGTTTGACGGCATTAAACAGGTGCTGCATCAAATCCCATCGGGCATTTTCAGAAAATCAACACGTAATGTTATTGGCAACGGAGTAGTTTTAGATCCTATTGTTTTCAAGAAAGAAATTCTGTCTTTAAAGAAGCATGGGGTAGATCCTGCAGAAAATCTTTTTATTTCAAATAAGGCCCAACTTATAATTCCTTCTCACCGATTGTTGGATCAGGCTTATGAAGCTGCAAAAGGCGAACAAAAAATTGGCTCAACACTAAAAGGTATCGGGCCAACCTATGCAGATAAAATAGGCAGGCAAGGTTTGAGAGTTGGAGATATCTCGCTTCCCGATTTTAAAACAAAGTTTAATAAACTTACAGCACTTCATTTTAGCATACTAGAGCGGTTTGACATCACCTACAATTGGTCTGAGTTAGAAACTGAATTTTTTGACGCCATAGATTTTATTAAAGGCTTTAAGTTTATCGAGAGCGAATATTTTTTGAATAATGAAGTAAAAGCAGGAGCAAGAATTCTTGCAGAAGGTGCCCAAGGTTCACTCCTTGACGTAGACTTTGGAAGTTATCCATTTGTAACCAGCTCAAACACAATTACCGCTGGTGCTTGCACAGGGCTGGGTATTTCCCCTGCAAAAATTGGTGAGGTATACGGAATATTTAAAGCCTATAGTACAAGAGTGGGTAGTGGTCCATTCCCAACAGAGCTTCTTAACGAGGAAGGCGAATTAATGAGAAAAGAAGGAAACGAATTTGGTTCAACAACAGGCAGACCTCGCAGATGTGGTTGGATAGACCTACCATCTTTAAAATACGCTATCATGATTAACGGTGTCACACAATTATTTATGATGAAAGCAGATGTACTTAGTACTTTTCCTGAAATTAAAGTTTGCACTCACTACAAATTAGCTGATGGCAACATAACAGATCAGCTCCCATATAACCTCACAGAAGTAAAGCTTGAACCAATTTATGAGATACTAAAAGGCTGGAACCAAAACATTCAGAACTTGAATGAAGACAATTTCCCTTCAGCGCTTTCAACTTATATCGAGTTCCTTGAATCACAACTTCAGGTTCCCATTTCACTTGTTTCTTTTGGCCCAAACCGCAGTCAAACCTTATTAAGAAAAATTTAGCGATAAGGCTTAAAAACGGAACTTTTTGACAGTCAGTACCCTTTCAATTATTCCTGAAAATATTTTCTGGAATATTGTGTAAACTCAATTCCTCCATTACCTTTGCAATCCCTTTTTGGGGAAGAGGTCAGAAATGCTGAACTCTTGGTTTTGAAAAGACCACAGTTGACTTGGACTTACAAGTCAAAAAGTTCATTGAACGGATGATTAATTGATAGCGGACCGGGTCATAAACC
>DAOLDI010000521.1:0-2251 GCA_035327445.1 Cyclobacteriaceae bacterium
CTCCAATAATCGCTTCAGCAGTTTTGGCGCTGATGCCGGAGAAATGAATTACTACTTTATTTACGGAGATAATGTGGCTGAAAGTATTCAGGGGTATACATATCTCACCGGCAATATGCCCATGCCCCCCAAATGGAGTTTGGGATATCAGCAATGCCGTTACAGGTATTATCCCGACAAGGAAGTATTAAGTGTTGCCCGAACTTTTCGTGAGAAAAATATTCCGGCTGATACCATTGTGTTTGATATTCATTACATGGAGGCTTACAAAATTTTTACCTGGAGTAAACGCGATTTTCCTGATCCTAAATCCATGATTGAGCAACTCAAAAACATGGGCTTTAATGTAGTGGTGATGTGCGACCCGGGCATTAAAGTTGAGCAAGGTTATGATGCGTATGATGATGGTTTAAAGAATGATATTTTTCTGAAATATCCTGACGGGCAAAATTATACCGGTCAGGTTTGGCCTGGCTGGTGCCACTTTCCCGACTTTACCAAGCCCGAAACCCGCGAATGGTGGGCCGTCAAATTCAAAGAATATGTTGAGTTGGGTATTGAGGGTTTCTGGAACGATATGAATGAAATCGCTACCTGGGGTCATAGTCTTCCTGAAAATATTGTCTTCGATTTCGAGGGCAGAAAAGCAAGTACGCGCAGGGGCAGGAATATTTACGGCATGCAAATGTCGCGCAGCACTTTTGAAGGAGCACGTACTTTACTGAATGGCAAACGTCCCTTTAACCTTACACGTTCTGCCTACTCGGGCATACAACGTTATGCAGCTGTATGGACAGGCGATAATGTGGCCTACGATGAACACATGTTGCTGGGTGTACGAATTGTAAATGGAATGGGCCTTACCGGAATTGCTTTTGCCGGTTATGATGTTGGTGGATTTGTAGGCGATGCCAGCACGAATCTTTTTACACGCTGGTGCTCAATAGGTGCCTTCTCTCCTTTCTTCCGTGGTCACTCCATGATCAACAGTCGTGATTCTGAACCCTGGGCATACGGAGAAGAAGCCGAGCAGATTTGTCGCAATTATATTGGTATGCGCTATCAGTTAATGCCTTACATCTATTCGGTTTTTCATGAGGCAAGCCTAAGCGGTATGCCAGTGCAACGCTCATTGGCTATTGATTATACATTTCATGATAAGGTGTACGATCATCGTTATCATCATCAATATTTGTTTGGTCCGTTTATTCTGGTTGCTCCGGTTGAAAGTAATAAAGATCTAACAAAAGTATGGCTGCCACCCGGCAGCTGGTATAGTTTATATAATGGAGAAGTGTTTGAAGGGAATAAGGAAATTACCGTTGATTGCCCTATGTACCGATTGCCGGTGTTTATTAAATCAAGTGCGATTATCCCCATGCAAAGAACTGCGCAAAATACAGCAGAGCATATGGATACCTTATTATTACACATTTATAACGGCAAAGACATGCAGCAGTTTGAATGGTATGAAGATGACGGCAGCAGCTATGAATTTGAAATAGGTGATTACGCCAAACGCATCATCAGCTTTTCTCCAGAAGACCGCATGATAAGTATTGGCGCACAGCATGGTCATTTTAATTCTCATATCAAAAAAATTAAACTCATGCTGCATGGTTTTGAGCATCACACAGAATTTTACAAGGAAGGTGCTCAGTTAAATAAAAATGTGATTGAGCATAGCTTCTTTAATCCTTTAGAAAAATTCGATCCAATTTACGATCCGCCAGCATTAGAAAAAGAAAATTTGATTTGTATAGAGCTTGAAAATGATAAAGAGGAAATTTTGATTTCTTGGTAACCTTCTTAGGCATTAGGGATTAGGCATTGGGCAACCCGAAGTCTCTGGAGACAATTGGCAATAAGTATCAAAAATTTTCAATCATAGTATTTACAACATCAACACATCAAAATGAACCGTCTCCAACAACAACTCAAAGCTCCATTCTTTATCCTGCTCAGTTTACCGGCAACGGCCATGGGCTTTGCGCTATCAGTTCAGATTGCTGCATTAAGCTGGATACTTTCCACGCAATACAATTTAGACATTCATGAAGTTGGTATCGTATGGGCTGCCGGTCCGGCTGCAGGAATTATTGGTCAGGTACTGATTGGCTTAATCAGTGATAAGGTTTGGTTTTGGGGCGGACGCAGAAGACCTTTCATTTTGATTGGCGGAACTTTGGCGGCACTCAGCTTACTGGCATTGACAAGCATTGGTGCATTAAGTGACTTGAGCGGTATTAAC
>DAOLDI010000522.1:0-2246 GCA_035327445.1 Cyclobacteriaceae bacterium
TTATTGCCAAAAAAGTCATCGAAAAATATAAGTTATAAGTACCTGATTAATAGAAATATATATATCAGTTATTGAATCTCTAAAGTTTATGGGATAATTACGGCAAGATAGTTATATAATTTATATTATGTTAAGTAAAACTATTAAGCCAAGCCCGGCTAAGTTTCCCTCTACACCTGCCTGGTTGAAATAATAAACCCCTGTTTGATTATCTCCTCCTGCTTTATCACCTTTGCAGCGATTTTGTGCCGTGTACAGACTTAGTAAAAATATAATCGCCACTTTCCTGATGCTGCTTTTTATCAATGCAGCATTGTTTGAGGAAAATCCTGCTCAATTCCCTTATTCCAATAAAAAGGAAGAATCTGCCAGCACGCTGCTTGAGTGGCTCTTAGAATCGATTCATCAGGAAGAAATTCCGGTAACTGATGAGCAAGACGACCTCCTGGATGAGTTCCGTTCTTTGGGTAAACGCAGCGAACGTTTCCGTCAGGCTGGGTTCACTCTGCTTACATCAGATTTTTTATTTATCTGCCCTACTGCACTTATTCAATTCATTAATCCCTTTCAGGGCATCAAAAAATCATTTCTTCTGCAAAACAGCAGTCATGCGTTTAACCAGATCATCGCCTGTCTGTATCGTTTTACTTTATTCTAAAGCTTCATTTCTTTCCAATTTTTCCTTTTAAATCCTTATAGCGATAAGGATTTATAACTCACTCATTTTCAATTTTTTATTCTATAATAATGAACATTAAGTTCCTGCAACTTTTGTTGCTAATTAGTTTAATGGCATCCTGCCGTCATAAAAACATTTCCGATAATCCTACAGAACCAGAGGAGTTTCCGGTTACACAAATCATCAGGCAAGACATCAGCATTCCGCTGGAATACGTGGCCAATATTCAGGCCTTTCAGAATGTGGAAATCAGAGCCCGTGTTGAAGGCTACCTCGAGCAAATCCTGGTTGACGAAGGCAAAGAGGTAAAGAAAGGTCAGTTGCTCTTCCAGATTAACGATGAAGAATACCGTGCCGACCTTAGTAAAGCCCGGGCCAACATTGTTAGTGCAGAAGCTGAAGTGAAGTCTGCCCTGGTTGAATTAGAGCGTGTTAAGTTGCTGGTAAACAAAAATGTAATTACCAAAACTGAATTGGATTTGGCCGAAGCCAAACTCGAAATTGCCCGCGCCAGAATTGAGCAAGCTAAAGCAGAAGAAACAGCCGCGCAAATACGTCTTACCAATACCAGCATCCGCTCCCCTTTCAACGGTGTTATCGACAGGATACCCTTTAAAATAGGAAGTCTTATTTCTGCAGGTACGCTGCTTACTACAATTTCTGATATAGAAACTGTAAATGCTTACTTCAATGTATCCGAAGTAGAATACCTGCTCAACTTCAGCAAGGCAAAAAACGGAGATGCCTTTTTACTTTCTAATGCTGAACTGGTTCTGGCCGATGGCAATCTCTACCCGCTTAAGGGAAAAATAGAAACCATGGAAAGTGAATTTGAAGCCGGTACAGGTGCCATTGCCGTGCGGGCAAAATTTCAAAACCCGGAACGCTTACTTAAGCATGGCTCTACCGGAAAAATCCGACTGATGGATACAAGGCAAGGCGCTTTGTTAATTCCACAAAAGTCAGGACTGGAGATACAGGATAAGAATTATGTATTTCTCCTCAATGCCAATCAAACCCTGAGTCTGAAAAGTTTTGTACCTATCAGTCGCGTAGGCGATTTCTATGTGGTGGGCAGCGGACTTAAAGAGACAGACACCTTTGTGTACGAAGGCATTCAAAATGTGCGCGAAGGCATGGTAATCAAACCACGCATGGTCAATGCTCAGCAGCTATTGGAAGAGAATAATTTAAACCGCTAAGACCATGCTGGATACTTTTATTCAACGCCCCATCCTATCCCTGGTGGTATCGCTGATGATTACCCTGCTGGGATTATTGGCATTAGTTAGTTTACCGGTAACTCAGTTTCCTGAAATTGTTCCACCTTCTGTTACGGTAACTGCAAAGTACACAGGTGCAAACGCAGAAGTATGCGCAAAGGCCGTGGCCACCCCTATCGAACGTGCCATCAATGGTGTACCCGGCATGACGTACATGTCGTCAGTTTCTTCTAATAATGGCACAACATTAATTACCGTATTCTTTAAAGTAGGTACCGACCCTGATGTAGCTGCCGTAAATGTTCAAAACCGGGTAAGTACGGTATTGGATGAATTGCCTGAGG
>DAOLDI010000523.1:0-2240 GCA_035327445.1 Cyclobacteriaceae bacterium
CTGTTTGATTGTTCACAATTCTAACAGATGTAACGCCACTATCATCACCCAGTACTTCTTCTGTTTCTGAATTCCAATGAATTTCTATGTTAGGTGTATTTAAAACGCGCTGCTGCATAATCTTAGAAGCCCTCATTTCATCGCGTCTTACAATTAAATGAACCTTAGTACATAATTTTGCTAAATAGGTTGCTTCTTCAGCAGCAGAATCACCTGCGCCTACAACGGCCACATCCATACCTCTGTAGAAATAACCATCGCAAATAGCACAGGCAGATACTCCCCTGTTGGCATAAGTTTCTTCAGAAGCGATACCCAGGTACTTGGCACTTGCACCTGTAGCAATGATTACACTCTCTGCTACAACTTCATCTTTATCATCAATCCATACCTTATGTGGATAGCCTGAGAAATCAACCCTTGTTACCATGCCATAATTAATCTTGGTACCGAAGCGTTCGGCCTGCTTCTGCAGATCCATCATCATTTGCGGACCATTAATGCCATCCGGATATCCTGGAAAGTTTTCCACATCATTAGTTGTGGTTAATTGTCCACCTGGTTGACCACCTGTATAGAGCACAGGATTTAGTCCTGCACGCGCAGCATAAATAGCAGCTGTATAACCTGCAGGACCCGAACCGATAATCAATACTTTTACTTTGTTATTTTCCATAAAGCTTCAACATAAAAAAGGTCCCGAATGATTCGGAACCCGGTAATAATAATCAGTAATTTTTCATCCCAGGTAAGGCTTCAAAGCTTTGCTTCTTGAAGTATGTCTTAACCTGCGGATAGCTTTCTCTTTTATTTGTCTTACACGCTCACGGGTAAGGTTAAACTTCTCACCTATTTCTTCCAGAGTCATTGCATGTTCACCATTCAAGCCAAAGTAAAGAGTGATTACATCTGCTTCACGTTGTGTGAGTGTAGACAAAGCACGCTGAACTTCTTTGCGCAATGAATCATTGATCAAACCTGAATCAGGCGTTTCTTCAGAATCATTTTCCAATACGTCTAAGAGACTGTTTTCTTCACCCTGAATAAATGGAGCATCCATAGAAACATGCCTGCCGGATATCTTCATGGTATCAACCACTTCGGCTGTAGTTACCTCAAGCACTTCTGCCAGTTCTTCTGGAGATGGTTCGCGTTCAAACTTCTGTTCTAATTCAGAAAACGTTTTGGAGATTTTATTCAAAGAACCTACCCTGTTCAATGGAAGCCGAACGATGCGAGACTGTTCTGCCAAAGCTTGTAGAATAGACTGGCGGATCCACCAAACGGCATAGGATATAAACTTAAAGCCGCGGGTCTCATCAAAACGCTGCGCGGCTTTTATTAGTCCTAAGTTACCCTCATTAATAAGGTCTCCTAAAGAAAGACCCTGGTTCTGGTATTGTTTGGCAACAGAAACCACAAATCTCAAATTGGCTTTTGTGAGTTTCTCCAGGGCGATCTGATCTCCTTCTTTTATTCGTTTGGCCAGCTCTACTTCCTCATCCGGAGTAAGCAGATCTACCTTACCAATTTCCTGGAGGTACTTGTCAAGCGACTGGCTCTCCCGGTTGGTAATCTGTTTACTGATTTTAAGTTGTCTCATTGCGGGTGAATCGAATTTTTAAAAATCGAACAATAATAACTTAAAATTTTGTACCTGCTACTGTTTGTCAGAAGGTTCTTTTGCCGCAGGCTTCGGTAACAAAACTTTTCTTGAAAGCCTGAATTTACCTGTTTTCTTATCTACCTCAACCAGTTTAACCTTAACTTCTTCTCCTACTTCCATTACACCCTCCATAGATTCAAGTCTTTCCCACTTAATTTCAGAGATATGGAGCAGTCCGTCTTTACCCGGCATAAATTCCACAAAAGCGCCAAACGGCATAATAGATTTTACCTTTCCATCGTAAACCTGGCCTACTTCAGGTATGGCAACAATGGCTTTGATACGTTTTACCGCTCCGTCCATAGACTCCTGGTTGGCAGAGAAAATAGACACAACACCCTTGTTGTTAACTTCCTCAATTACCACGGTAGCACCGGTAGTATTTTGAATATCCTGAATGATTTTACCGCCCGGGCCAATGATGGCACCGATAAATTCTTTCTCTACTTCTATGATTACAGAACGAGGTGCGTGCGGCTTAAGATCAGCGCGTGGTTCTGCAAGGGTTTTTTTCATTTCATTCAAAATGTGAAGCCTTCCTTCTTTCGCCTGGTTCAATGCTTCTTCCAAAATT
>DAOLDI010000524.1:0-2237 GCA_035327445.1 Cyclobacteriaceae bacterium
AAAAGCAAAAAATATGGCTATGTATTTGAACACAAACCCTTTAACTGATTGTTTAGCTTTAAGTAAAAAATTTACAACTTTGCATAAATTTATTCCAATACACCCTAATACTATCAACCGCACGATCAGGAATATCAAACTTGCGCTACTCATCTTAGCAATAACCTTGCTAAACTCGTCCTTATCAGCTCAAAGCAGTTCGCCAAGTGTATTCATTGTATGCATTGACCCGGGCCATGGCGGGGCTCAACCCGGAACATTGGGCAAGTTTACCAAAGAAAAAGATATTACACTTAAGCTGGCCTTGAAGCTGGGTAAAATTATCGAAGAGAATCTTTCTGATGTCAAGGTTATTTATACCCGAAAAACAGATGTAACCATGGGGTTAATAGAAAGAGCGCAAATCGCAAATAATAATCATGCTGATCTGTTCGTATCTATACATGCCAATTCTTTACCCGAAACTACTCCGGATACGCGCAAGGAATCCATCTTCGGTACTGAAACGTATGTGCTGGGTTTGCATAAATCGCAAGAGAGTTTGGAAGTGGCCATGCGTGAAAACGCAGTGATTCTGCTCGAAGAAAATTACGAGGAAAAATACCAGGGCTTTGATCCAAAATCTCCTGAGTCATACATTTTATTTAGTCTTACGCAATCAGCCAATCACGAATCAAGCATTCGCTTTGCAAATCTTGTAGAAGATCAGTTTGGAACCAGGGCAGGCAGAAAAAGCAGGGGAGTAAAGCAGGCCGGTTTTCAGGTATTATGGGAAACCGCCATGCCGGCAGTATTAATAGAAATTGGTTATCTTTCGAATACCAAGGAAGAAAAAGAGTTAAATGATCCCTTGGTTCAGGATTATCTCGCGTCTGCCATATACCGTGCTATTCGCGATTACAAAAACGAATTGGAAGCAAAAAAATAATTTGAAGTGAAATTCTCCAGAGAAATTAAGGTTGGTTTGTTTATGACAATCGCCATTGTCATGCTCTATTTTAGTTTTAATTATCTGAAGGGAATAGACTTTCTGAGTAAAACCAGCAAGTACTACACCTTTTATAATAATGTTGCTGGCTTGGCTGTTTCAAGTCCGGTATTTGTAAATGGCTATGCAGTAGGCCGGGTAAGTGATATCCAGATTTTGCAGCAAAGACAAAATATGATTTTGGTTGAGATAGATATTACATCAAAAGTGATATTGGGTGATTCAACCAAGGCCATTTTGAAGAGTGATCTTTTTGGAAGTAAATCTATAGAACTAATCATTGGAAGTATTGAAAGAGTAAAGGCTCCTGGAGATACTTTATTAGCTGAGCTGGATAAAGGTATTGCCGAAATTTTTGCTGAAAGCGCACAACCCGTGGCCAATAACCTGGAATCAACCATCAAAAAAATAAATGCCATTTTAGATAATCTTACTGGCAACAGTAATAAGCTGAACAAGATTATGGATGATATTGCTGAGGCACCCATACTGGTGAATCAAACACTGGAAAAAACAAATCAAGCAATTGATGAGGTAAAACTTTCACTTACTACTACCACCGATAAATTAAAAGGAACTTTAAACGCAACTGACCCGATTCTTCAAAATTTAAAAGTAACTACTGATTCACTGAAGCAACTGGAATTAAGAAAGACTTTGCTGCAGGTTCAAAATACTTTAGACAACCTTAACGAAACATTAAATGGCATCAACCAGTCAGAAGGTACCTTTGGTAAGTTGATGAACGATGATGCCCTTTACAACAATTTGTTGGAAACAGTGCAAAGCCTTGATGAACTGGTGAATCACATGAATACCAATCCCAAACATTTCTTCGCGCCACTAGGCAAAAGCGCTAAAAGAATTGAGCGCGACTTACGCAGGCAGGAAGAAGCTGCCGGTAATTGAAATTGATTTTGTGCTTGCTTTCATTTTAAGCATTTTGCCAGCTTTATTGTTAATCACTTATGGCTAAAGCATCATCATACAATATTGAATTTAATCGCAATGAAGATCAGTTTAAACAGCTTTTGTTTCAGCTCAATAGAAAGGCTGCGAATACTAAACTGGGAGGCGGAGAAAAAAAGATACAAGACCAACACGCCAAGGGTAAACTAACTGCCCGCGAAAGAATAGCTTACCTCACAGATAAGCATACTGAATTTTTAGAAATTGGACTTTTCACTGCCGATGGCATGTATGCAGAACAAGGTGGCTGTCCTTCAGGAGGCGTAGTTACAGGCATAGG
>DAOLDI010000525.1:0-2233 GCA_035327445.1 Cyclobacteriaceae bacterium
AGCATCAACCGTTAGCCGCTCAAGCAAAGCTGAAGCAACCGAACTGCCGGCATAAACTGCGGCATAACCTGGCAAATTCCATCGCCCCCCAAACTGCTTAGCACCTTCACCACTTAAATCGCAAAATTCAGTGCGGGCAATACGGTAAACCATCATACGGAAATGCCGTGCTGCAAACGCATGATTTCTGTTTTAAGGATAGCCATGCCTGCTGAGACATCTATGAGATCTATAGGTTTGCGATTACCCAGGCTGAACAAAGGCCGCTCCATCCATCGCCTGAAGCCCTCCTCACCAAAGTATGAAATGCCCAGGGCGTAGAGCTCGGCCAGTTCATACATTTTTTCTGATTGCACCACATCAAAAACCTGCTTGCGCTGCAAGGTTTTGGTAGATACCGCAAGCGCAGCCGCCAATGTGTTGTAATCTAAGCCGGTAATTTCTTTCAGTTTTTCAAAGGATTTTTTACGCAAGCCCTTGCGAAAGGTCTCTATGCGGCTGAACGCTTCACTTACCTTTGAGGCATCTATGCTTAGCAGATTATGCGTAGTTAATTGTGCGGGTTGATTGTACGCCATAGCAGCTTCTTTAACTGTGGATACCTGCTCTTTTTGCTTGTATGCGGCTCTCTTTTTCATTGAGGGTAAATTGTCCACTAATATAACGTAATTTGTCCGAACACAAATTCCCTTTTCCAAATTTTTTCTTTAAGGATGATATCCTTGTTAAGCAGCAACATAAATTTCCATTGAATTGATAAATTTGGATAATAAAACCTATAAACCATGAAAAGATTCACGCTGCTTTCGCTAATAATATTAGCAGCATTAACATTAAGTGCCCAGGGCTGGATTAGTGATTTTAAAATGGCCCAAAACCTGGCTAAAAATTCCAATAAATTAATTCTGGTTGATTTCTGGGCCACCTGGTGCGGCCCCTGCAAGCAAATGGATGCAGAAGTTTGGAGCACTGCCGAAGCTGCTGAGATCAAAAAGAATTTTATCCCGGTAAAAATTGATGTGGATGTTGAGCGCACACTTGCCAATCAATACAGTGTGCAGTCTATTCCTTTATTGATTTTGATGGACTATAAAGGCGAAAATATTTACAGCTATACGGGCTACCGGGGCAAAGTTGATTTAATGAACTTCATTAAAGGCATACCATCAAACAGTGTCAATCTTTTTCAGCAACTTGAAAAAATAGAAGCAAAAAAAGATGAAGACTATCAAAGCACGAAAGAGCTTGGCATTGCCTATCAAATATTGTCAGGCATGGCAGATTACGGACCACTTCAAAGGTCACTGCTATCCAAAAGTGAAATGTGGTTTAAGAAAGCCAATAAGTTGAGCAGCACCGATATTGAAAAAAATGAAATGGATTTATTATCCGCACTCAATGCTGTATATCGTAACAGCTATAAAAAGCCATTGGCTGATATTGAAAGTAACAAAGCAAAATATGAAAACTCCAGCAATGAAGCGCTGATGTATTATGTACTTGCGCAAGCCTACAAGAAAAGTGGTGATGATGAAAATTATAAACTTGCCATTGCAGGACTGGAGCGAACCGACCCTTCCCGAAAATACCTGAGTCGAACTGAATAATGCATAAACATAAAGAGCGGGCCCGACCCGCTCTTTATTTATCACCCTCAATAAAACTTATTGCTTATAAACCTTTCCCTCCTTCATCACAAAACTTACCTTCTCCATGGTGCGGATGTTTTTAGTCGGGTCTTCATCTACCGCTATAATATCGGCCAGCTTTCCTGCTTCAATGCTGCCCACTTTATCGGCCATACCTAAAATTTCTGCGTTCACTATGGTAGCAGATTTAATGGCTTCCATTACCGGCATGCCGGCTTCAACCATGTATGTAAATTCTTTTCCATTATCACCATGCGGAAACACTCCCGCATCGGTACCAAAGGCAATCTTAACTCCGCGCTTATAGGCTTTACCAAAAGTTTCCTGTATCTGCGGACCAATCTCCAGGGCCTTAGGCACAATTAAAGGATGATAGTAACCAGGTACTTTGGCCTGCTCGGCCACAAATTTTCCGGCTGAGATGGTAGGCACATAGTAAGCACCCATTTGAATCATCGCATCCATCACCTCTTCAGTCATTTTTGTGCCATGCTCAATGGTAGTGATGCCGGCCTTCACTGCGCGCATCATCCCTTCAGTGCCATGGGCATGCGCTGCGGTATGCATGCCGTAATCTTTGGCTG
>DAOLDI010000526.1:0-2229 GCA_035327445.1 Cyclobacteriaceae bacterium
ATTATCACTGAAAAAGTAGCACTTATAAAGCCATTGTTTGATATCTCCAGTTCTTCACCGGGCAGTTCAACGGGAATGTTATATACATAGGCCAGAAACAGATTGTAGCGGTCTTTTCTTACAGATACAGGAAAATTCAGGCTCCAGTTCATGAGTCCAAACACATTTTTTTCTTCGATGCTATAACGTGGCAAACTTCCTACCCCAGGGCGTATAGGCGGATAGAATTGAACCAATGTAATGATTTGATTACCTAATAATGCATTTACTCCGGGGAATAGTCTGATGCGGTCAATTTTCCAGACATTATCAAACTCAAGCACAGCATTTGCTCCGGTAAAAATTCTATGGCCTTTAAAGTCTCCGAAGTAATAAGAGTAGTCGGTATTAAGACCCAGGTATCCTTGCTCAAAATAAAGCGCTGCGCTGGCATTGTAGGTTGGAGGAGCAAAGAATTCATTTTCATTGGGCGTAAAAATGAATCTATCGAGATTCAAGAGATAGGTGAAATTTTCTCCCAGCATATCCATAAAGCCCAGTGAGAGCCGCGTGAGGTAATAGGCTGGCTCGTAAGTTTTGCTCCAATAACCTAAAGCTTCAGCAAAGAGACCCGACTTATGATAATAACCTGCGCCTTGCGTAAGCCCGAAAAGTTCTGTACCTAAATCGCGCCCAGATGAAACAATGTTACTGGTATAACCTGTTCGAAAAACTGCATAAGATTTTATCGGTTTTTGAAATTGCAATAAGCTGTCCATGAAATCAAAAAAGGCAAGTGTATCCAATGATGCCATGATTTCATTAATCCGCAAATCAAGTGAATCTGTCTGAGCTTCACTCTTATGAGGAAAAAAAATAATCAAGCAAAATAATGTTGTAACAATGTACCTTTTGAGTGCTGGCATTAGTTGTTATTAGGTCTGCCGCCACGATTTTGTAAATTCTCCCTGTTCTGCTCTCTGCGGTTTTCCATTTGTTGTCTTTGTTCTACTCTGCGCAACAGCATAAGCCTGAAGTTTTCTTCGGCTTGTCTCAGGTTCAGCATTTGTTGGGCGTTGATTACACGCATCAGCCTGTCAGAATAATCTCTTTCCATATCAAGCCCACGCTGTTTCAATTGTGTGCCCATTTCAATCACGCGTTTTTTATCATCCTCTGTAGCATCTGGGCCTAAGTTCTGAACAGCATTTCTGAACTCATCTTGTAAACCTTTTCTTCTATCTGCGTATTCGCGATAGAGTGGCCAGAATTTTTCTGCCTGTTCAGGTGTGAGCTTGAGTTGTTCATTGATGTAGGTTACCCGGGCCCGCTCAATTTTGTCTATACTTTCTTTATCCTGAGCAGAAAGATTAATGCTGAAATAAAGCATCCAAATGGCAAGTGCCAATAGCTTTATGGCTGCAAATATTTTTGTTTTCATTTTTATCGTATTCATGTCGTTCAATCAATTAAATCAAAATCAAATGATGATTGTTCCAGGTAGTATTCGATGGATGCTTCATCAAACTCTTCCCATTCTATCAAATCATCTGCTGCAATCAGCAGTAATAAACTTTCAGACAAGTCTTGCTCAAAAAAGTCGTCAGCGTCCAGGTAACTACTTTCCAGGTAGCTGATGATCTCGGCATTGCTGACATCACTTAGCCAATGCTCAGACAAGCCTTGCTTTTCTGGCAAGAAAAGATAAACCCCAATACCAAGCATTAAAATAACCATGGCTGCCATGGCATACCTGATAATGGGTAAAGATGCAGTGCTTAGCCTGATGGCAGGCTTGCTTTGCTCCATTTCAAGCCTTTTTTGCATGCGCAGGGGAAATTGTTCGAAATAGCCTTCCGGAGCTTTGAACTCATCTCGTTTTTTTATGTCTTTTAACTTCTTCATGTATAGTGCTTTGACAGCTTATTTTAAGTAAGGTTTAATGGCTATTCAGATTTTCTTCGATCTTTTTAACAGCCAGGTGGTAGCTTGCCTTTAAGGCACCCACGCTGGTATGCGTAATTTCAGCAATTTGCTCATAGCTAAGTTCCTCGAAGTACTTCATAGTAAATACCAGTCGCTGTTTATCTGGCAAGGTAACAATGGCCTTTTGCAGCTTTTTCTGAATTTCATCTCCGCTGATGTGTAAGTCGATTTTGCCGCTTAATTCCTTTGAATAATCATGAATGGGGAGGAAGAACCGTTTGCGCTTATTAGCCAGAAAACTAAGACATTCATTACTGGCTATGC
>DAOLDI010000527.1:0-2226 GCA_035327445.1 Cyclobacteriaceae bacterium
GTAGAAACCATTTTAGATGGCGCAACTCTTACTACTCCGGTAAGTATACAGACTTACTATTTCAGTGCGGATGAGAAAAGACTTTTACTGATGACTGGTCGTGAAAGTATTTACCGAAGGTCTTTCAAAGCAGAATATTATGTGTATGATTTGAGCAACCAACAACTGAACAAACTTTCGCAGGGAGATAAGCAATCTTATGCCACCTTTTCGCCTGATGGCAACAAAGTAGCTTTTGTGCGTGACAACAACCTGTTTTATGTTGACCTGAGCAATATGCGTGAAGTGCAGGTAACCGATGACGGCAAATGGAACCACATCATTAACGGTAGTGCAGACTGGGTGTATGAAGAGGAGTTCAGTATGGCGCAAGCCTTCAATTGGAGCCCCGATAGCAAGAGAATTGCTTACTATCGTTTTGATGAATCAGCTGTGCCTGAGTTCAACATGCAAACCTGGAATAAAGGAGCGCTCTATCCTTCCGATTATAAATTTAAGTACCCAAAAGCCGGAGAGGACAATTCAAAAATTGAAGTCTACACTTACAACCTGGAGTCTGACAAAAAAATTAAAATGAATGTGGGTGATGAAAATGATGTTTACATTCCACGGGTAATGTGGACCAACAATCCGCAATTTCTTTCAATCAGGAAGTTGAATCGACTCCAAAACAAACTTGAAATTTTTCATGCAGATGCAAGCACAGGCAATTCAAATATTGTGCTGACAGAATCAAATAAGGCTTTTGTAGATGTAAACTATTGTAATGATCTAACCTATCTGGCCGATGGCAAACACTTTATTCATTCCAGCGAGCAAGATGGCTACAAGCATTTGTATCTGTATGCGATGGATGGCAAGCTCATCAGGCAAATCACCACCGGTAATTTTGAAGTGACACAATTTCTGGGCTTGGATGAAAAAACCAAAACACTTTATTATATCTCAACCGAAGTTTCTCCGCAAGAAAGACATTTCTACAGCATTGGTTTAGACGGCAAGAAGAAAACAAAACTCAGCAAAGTCAATGGCACGCACAGCATTAACCTTAGCCCCGATTTTCAGTTTTATATGAATTACCACAGCAATGCCACTACACCTTTAAATGTATCGCTGTACAGAACCCGGGGTAATGCCTTGATAAAAGTGATGGAGAATAATGAGCGATTAAAAAACACATCACAGGAGTACGGTCTGCAACCAAAAGAATACTTCTCTTTCAAAACAGTTGATGGCTCACTGTTGGATGGTTACATGATTAAACCTGCTGATTTTGATGCTGGCAAGCAGTATCCGGTTTTGGTCTTTCAGTACAGTGGTCCGGGTTCACAGAATGTAAATGATTCCTGGGGTGGAGGCGTAAACTTTTACTGGCACCAGATGCTTACGCAAAAAGGCTATATCGTTGCTGTAATTGATACACGCGGCACGGGTTATCGCGGTGAGCAATTCAAGAAGATGACTTACAAAGAATTAGGTAAGTACGAACTTGAAGACCACCTGGAAGGTGCGCGTTACCTCGCCTCATTGGATTATGTGGATGGCAGTCGCCTGGGTATCTGGGGCTGGAGTTATGGGGGTTATATGTCATCATTAGCCATGACCAAGGGTGCTGGTGTTTTTAAGTTGGGTATTGCTGTAGCGCCAGTTACCAATTGGAGATATTATGATACCATTTACACCGAGCGTTATATGCAAACGCCACAACTCAATGCTTCAGGTTATGATGATAATTCACCAACAACTTATGCCGACAAACTGGAAGGTCACTATTTATTAATTCATGGCACAGGAGATGATAATGTGCATTTTCAAAATGCTGTTGCCTTACAAGATGCTTTGATTGATGCCGGTAAACAGTTCAAATCATTTTATTATCCAGATAAGAATCACGGCATACCTGGTGGACGCGTACGTGTGCACTTGTATACCATGATGACGGACTTTATTTTAGAAAATCTTTAAAACTCTCTGTGAACCTCTGTGCTCTCCCGAATTCTCGGGAGCGGTTAAATTGCTAACCAAAGAGAGTGCAGAAAACGCGATTTTACTTGGATTCATGAAGATAGCAACAAGAGAAAAATCAGAAACACTGTCCCGCTACTTTATTGCCATCATTCCACCTGAGCCGGTTTACACCGAAGCGCTCAGCTGGAAGCATTTTTTTGCTGTGACTTGTCCTGAAATAGGTTGACAGAATTGTTAACTTTATTTCGCACAAAAAAT
>DAOLDI010000528.1:0-2223 GCA_035327445.1 Cyclobacteriaceae bacterium
AAACCTGAGCATTGAAGCTATCTGCAAAAATATTTCTAAATACCCTATGGCGGTGCGCAACAATGGTGGCGGACATTACAACCACAGTTTGTTTTGGGAAATAATGGGTGGCAATATGGGCGGCAATCCTTCAGGCGCTTTGGCCGATGCCATCAATGCAGCTTTTGGGAACTTTGATGAGTTTAAGAAAGCTTTTGCCAATGCAGGTGCTACCCGTTTTGGTTCAGGCTGGGCCTGGCTTTCGGTTGATGCCTCTGGTAAATTGGTAGTATCTTCTACACCTAACCAGGACAACCCCTTGATGGATATTGCTGAAGTAAAGGGCACACCCATTTTAGGCATGGATGTTTGGGAACACGCTTACTATTTGAATTATCAAAACCGCAGACCCGATTACATTGCAGCTTTCTGGAATGTGATTAACTGGGATGCCGTAGCCAAGCGTTTTGCTGCAGCGAAATAATTCATGCTATTTTGAATACATCACAAGCGCCTGTTGTTTTCAGCAGGCGCTTTTTTATTTTATGCTGATCAAATTATTTCTGGCGCGAGCATCCGCTCTCGCAAGATGTTATGTATAGAATTTACAATATCAATTTCAATTTACTCTTCAATTTGCTCATACCCAACCCTCAAAATAATATAACCGATGATGCCAACTACACCTGATAATACTAATAGCGCAATCAAGGTGCCCCATGAAAATTCTGTCTCGTTAATGAAAACTTTATATAACCATACACCGATGCCAAACAGTACAGCAATTGCACCAATAACAATGCTTATTCCATAGTAAATGGCAAAACCTCCGTTTACTCTCTTCATATTTTTTCTGCTTATAATTTTTTTGGTTTTGTTATAAACGCCATATTCAAAATTTTTACAATCTGAATATAATTTTTTGCCGGCAATTCTGCAAAGTACTTCTGGTGTTTTGTCTTCATCTCTGCTACAGGCGCCAGGGATATAAGTACTGAACAGTTATATTTTTATAAAATTGATTTTGATAATCCCCTTCAACTTATCAAATTCGGCTTTTCTTTCTTATGCAAAAACTCAAACCCATTGCGCGTATACCCATTAAATTCGGATTGATGGGTGGTATCCTGGCGGGCCTAATCATGCTGGTGATGTATTACATGGGGCGCCACCCCTTTTTACTTTCACCCCTGCTCGATTTCAGGGTGGTGCTGTTCAGCTTGTTTATATTTTTCAGCGGTAAAGAGTTCAGAGATTATCACCAGGCAGGCGAATTGTATTTCTGGCAGGGCATGGCCACCGGTATTGTGTGTTACTTAACCATTGGTATAGCAGGTGCAATTTTTTTAGTGCTCTTTGGTAATCTGGAGCCTGCTTTTGTTACAGATTATATTGAGCAAGCAACAGTGCAATTGATAGCAGGCAAAGAAGCGATGATAGATGCTGTAGGCACTGAGGCTTATGAAACCGCATTGGCGCGTTTGCCGCTCACCACCATAACAGATTTAGCCGGAGATTACCTGATTAAAAGCATGGTAATAGGCTTTTTTATAACCGTAATTATTTCGGTAGTTTTAAGACGTCAATCAAAAACAAACTAAAACATGGAAGAAGCAAAATCAGTAACAACAAGTTCTGCGGGCATCAGATATGGTCTTTTTTACGGCCTGGTTTC
The DNA here is from genome assembly GCA_035327445.1 of Cyclobacteriaceae bacterium. Lineage (GTDB taxonomy): Bacteria > Bacteroidota > Bacteroidia > Cytophagales > Cyclobacteriaceae > DAOLDI01. Next base: position 1,655 of record DAOLDI010000528.1, read on the forward strand.
TATTGCCTTGTTTATCATCATGAGTATCACAGGTATGGACATGCAGTCAGGACTTGTCCGGGTGTTAAGTTCTGCAGTATTTATTGCCTTCATTTACCTTGCGCATAAGTATTTCAAAGATGAGGGAAATGGTTTTATGTCTTACGGACAAGGTGTAGGTATTGGCTTATTTCTTTCATTAGTAGGAGGTGTAATTTCATCGGTGTTTACATTTATTTATATAAAATTCATTGATGATTCTATGATGCAGCAGATCATGGACAAAGCCCGTTATGATATGGAAGAGAGAGGCATGAGCGATGAACAAATAGATCAGGCCATGGAGTTCTCTGCCATGTTTATGTCGCCAATGGCCATGTTAATTTTTGGTATAGTAGGTGCTGTATTCATTGGTCTTATACTTAGTCTTATTGTTTCCATCTTTACACAAAAGAAAGATACTTCTTTTGGCATGTAATTATTCATGGACATTTCTGTAGTCATCCCTTTGTACAATGAAGATGAATCCATTCGCGAACTAAGCGAGTGGATTCATCGCATTATGCAGGCTAATAAATTCAGCTATGAAA
>DAOLDI010000529.1:0-2220 GCA_035327445.1 Cyclobacteriaceae bacterium
GGGCATTGTACTTTTTTCGGTAAACAGGAAGTGTAAGCGTTACCATAGGCATAAACATATTTTCACCGCCCATTGAAACTAACATCAGCTCATCATAGCGCGGTCTGAACACCATGTAGGATAAACCCACACCAATCATAGGCCGGCCCATGAGTGTGGCCATGCGCTGCTGTCGCTCACGTACTTTCTCATCCCACTCGTACATTTTAACCATGGGGTGATTTTGTATGACTGAGTCCTGAATGATAGAAAGTATTGCAGGTAAACTCGCAGCAGTCAATGTATCAGCCAGAGAAACCTGTTCATTTGTTGGACGATTGAGCAGGTAATTGAATTTACTTTGTAAAGGTTTTCTTGACGACTGCAGGATAGCCATGCGCGTATCCAGCTCTTTGATTTGTAGTTGAATTAGTAAAACATCCACCATAGAACCTGATGAAGCATTACTCATGCCGCTGTTTGCTGAAGGTGTTTCGCTCATTGTACTTTGACTTGCAGCACCCATATTCATACCAGCTCCAGACGAAGTCCTTTGTGGTGTGGAAGATGTACTGACAGTTGTAGTCGAACCACTCATGGATGCACCAATGCTTCCTGTTTTAAATCGGGTAAGCGCCAGTTGCTCGTAAGTTTTTAAAATCTCCTTCTCTTCTTGCAGAAGCTTAAGCTCTTTCTCGATTCTGTACAAATCATACCAGACGCTTCTCACCTCATGATACAAATTGATTTTACTTTCCTGGAAGACTGTAAACTTCATCTGCGCCATGTAAGCAGCTTCATCTTTAGCTGCAGCCAATGAACCTGCCCAGGGAAACATTTGCATGACAGACAATTCCGTGAGTTGCTCACCCATTTGTCTTTCCATGAACAAACCATCACGACCAACGAACATGCTGAAGGACAGTTGCGGGTCGGGCAAGCTGCCCGCCTGTGGCACCCGCTCCAAAGCAGCATAGTATTCCTGATATTTGGCTTTTACTGCAGGATTATTCTCTGCGGCCATCTTTAGATAATCATCTAAACTTTGTGCTTGTGCAATGCTTACTATACTAAGCAGACAGATTATAATAAGCAGAACAAACTTGCTTTGTGCTCTCTGAGTAAAGCTCTGTGCACTCTGTGGTTTAAAAATTTCTTTAACCGCAAAGGACACAAAGAATGCGCAAAGTGCACTAAGTCTTTTAATTGAAATTTTATTTTCCATGACGATTAGTTTTGGCATTTTTTAATATTTATTTCTTCGTACCATGAATAAAGCACCGGTACAATAAACAATGTAATGAGTGCCACTGCCATTCCTCCAAATGCCGGAATAGCCATAGGTATCATGATATCTGAACCTCTTCCTGCAGAAGTCAGAATAGGCAAGAGTGCCAGCAGGGTAGTGGCTGTTGTCATCAAACATGGTCGTACCCTGCGCATACCGGCTTCAAGTACTGCGCCTCTTACTTCCGCTATATTTTCCGGTTGATGCTTTTTAAAACTTTGCATGAGATAGGTTGCTATCACTACGCCATCATCGGTAGCAATACCAAACAAGGCGATGAATCCCACCCAAACAGCAACACTCAGGTTGAATACGCGCATCTGGAAAAGCTCGCGCAGGTTCACGCCAAAGAAGGAGAAGTCCATGAACCAGCTTTGCCCGTACAACCACAGCAGCATAAATCCACCTGCAAAAGCCATGGCAATGGCCGTGAAGATGAAGAGCGAAGTGGAAACTCTTCTGAATTGAAAATAGAGAATCAGAAAAATGATTATCAGCGAAAGTGGTATTACAATCATCAATCGCTTTTCTGCACGCACCTGGTTTTCATAGGAGCCTGAGAATTTATAACTCACACCTGCAGGTACAAGCAGTTCTCCGCTTTTGATTTTTTCATTCAGATAAGCTTGTGCTTCCTGCACCACATTTACTTCAGCAAATCCTTCGCGCTTATCAAGCAGTACATAAGCAACAAGAAAAGATTCTTCTCCACGAATCATCATGGGGCCTGAGCGGAAATTTAGCTGTGCAATTTCGCTTAATGGAATCTGTGCACCCGAAGGTGTGGCGATGAAGACACGTGCTATTGATTCAGGCTCGTTGCGGTATTCTCTTGCATAACGTGCACGTATGGCATAACGCTCTCTACCTTCCACCGTAGTGCTCATGCGCATACCGCCCAAAGCTACTTCTATGTATTCCTGCACATCGCTTACATTCAAACCATAGCGCGC
>DAOLDI010000530.1:0-2219 GCA_035327445.1 Cyclobacteriaceae bacterium
ATTGGCTGTAGCAGAAGCTTTGGCTGATAACGGAAGGGTAACAGGTAATTCTGGGGGTTTAATTGGTGAAAACAACATCCTGCCATTATCTCATTTGAACAACTGGCAGAATGCTTATTTCGCCATTAATGAGTGTAATTTGATTTTAGATGGTATCAACAATGTTTCTCCTGCGCCTACTCAGGCAACAAGAGATCGTTGGATTGGTCAAATCAAATTCTTAAGAGCATTGTATTATTTTGACCTGGTAAGGGTATGGGCTTATGATCCTGGTGTTGCTGTTGCTGCGCAGGATCGTGGAGGTGTACCTATTTCTACCACAGGTATCAAAACTGCTACCGAAGCTTTGACTTTCTTACCAGCAAGAGCGCCCGTTTCTGAAGTATATGCATTGATATATGCTGACCTGCAGGATGCAGCCACATTGTTGCCTAATACAGGTGCACCACAGTACGCTACATCAGGTGCAGCAACAGCTTTATTATCAAGAGTTGCTTTGTATAACAAGGATTATGCAACTGCTGTAAGTGCTGCAACAACTGCATTAGGTTCTTCCGTTGGTGCTGTATTATCTGGCGCTGCCTATCAGGCAGGCTGGAGAGCAGCTATACACCCTGAATCAATGTTTGAAGTGCGTTTCCAGGTAGCTGCCGAAAATATCGGTGTAAATGAATCATTGCAAACAAGCTACACCACTATTCAGCAGTTTTCTACTATTGGAAACTTTGCAGTAGTTGGTGGTTGGGGTGATTTGGCTCCTCGTTTAGACTTCCTTCCTTTATTAGGAATTACAGTCACTGGCGATGGAACGAATGCCATCAACGTTACCAAAGGAGATGATGCACGCGTTTCTTTGTATGAAGTAGGCCCCGGCCGTGGTTCTGGAAGAAAGGTTGAATGTATCAAGTTTTTAGGTAAGACTGGAACCCTTAACATGGACAATGTGCCTGTTATCCGTAAGTCTGAAATGCTACTCAACAGAGCAGAAGCGAGAGCTACTCCTGGTTCTGCAGTTCTGGATGAAGTTGCAGCTTTGGCTGATTTGAATACTTTCAGAGCGGCAAGAAACTTGCCTCCAGTTGCCTTAACAGGTACTGATTTGTATGAAGAAATTTTACTTCAGCGCAGATTAGAGTTCGCTTTTGAAGGCCACAGATGGTTTGACCTGAAGCGCCTGGGAAGAAATGTAGTAAAAGGTGCTACGGTACTGGAATATACAGACTTCAAGATACTTCCTCGTATTCCATTGAGTCAAGTTGATGGTAATCCAAACATGGTACAAAACTTTGGATATTAATCCCTTAGAGTTATGAAAAGAAAATCGATAAAATTTTTAAGCATATTCTCAATCCTTATTGCAGGTCTGTTTGCCAGTTCTTGCATGGAAGAGAACATCATGAAAGTGTTGTTTGAAGACGCTTACGTTGAATTTGATGCAGCAGTTTGGAATAACCCGGCCGTAGGTCAGACTTATCCACTGCTTAACCGTGTGCCTGTTCAAGGTGCAGCAACAACAACTGCTGCTCCTTTAATTACACGTACTACTGGTACAGTACCTCTGAGAATCAATTTGATCAGCCCTCAATTACCAACTGACCAAACTTTTGGAATTACTGTTGATGCTGCAAGTACTGCGCAGTCTGGTGTACATTATACTGTACCCGCTTCTGTTACAATACCTGCAAATTCTAGCTTTGGTACTATCAACGTTACCATTCTTGATCCTGGTGCAACTGCCGGATCAGTTTCATTGATTCTGGAATTAACCGGAAACAACGAAGTTCAGGTAGCTGAGAACTACAAAAAAGCTGGCATAAGCATTGCACAGAACTAATAATTGAAAAGGCCGGAAATTCCGGCCTTTTTTTTGCCCCTTCCGTTAACAAGAGCGGAAGGGGTTTTTATTTTGTATAAATCCCGTTCATTAAGAATAAGTCTTTGAAAATTATTTTTTTATCGATTTTTGTTAAACACTAAAATGATTTGTGAAATGAAGTTGAAGTTGATTTTTAAAGTAATCTTTTGTTTAAGCTCTGTTACTGTTTTCGCTCAAATGGGAAATTTATCTGATATTGGTTTAGCTGGTAAACCTTTGATGATTGATGCAGAAACTAAGTATAGCGGCACACCCTACCTCGAAACCAGTTGGCATAATGGCAACATCAAACTAAATAATGAATATGTGTTTGAGTCGGTGAAGATACGCTACAACGTTTTTC
>DAOLDI010000531.1:0-2217 GCA_035327445.1 Cyclobacteriaceae bacterium
AGGCCGGCAAAAATAGCAAAGATTTGCGGCCAGAGGCCATCTTTCCCGAATGAGCGCAAGAGCTCAAATATCACGATGTAGTAAACAATGATGTTTACACCGGGTATAAGCAAAAAGATAAGCCACCAGGTAGGCTTGCCTACCAGTTGCATCACCACCACTTCAGAATAGAAAGGTATGAGCGATTTCCAGCCTTGTTCTCCGGCTTTGACAAAAAGTTTCCAATAACCTATGGTAACACCTGCGCGGTATAAAATCAGAAATACAACAATCCAGTTCACGTTAGTTAAATTTTGGGGCCAAAGATAAAATTTTCAGTTATTAAAGTGCCAGTAAGTCGTTCATATTAAACACACCGCTTTTTCCCTTCAGCCATTCCGCTGCCAGCACGGCACCAAGGGCAAATCCATCTCGCGAATGGGCAGTGTGTTTAAGTTCTATATCATCTATTTCAGAATAAAACCGAACCACATGGGTGCCGGGCACCTGATCAATACGGAATGAACGTATTCCTATTTCTTCAGGTTGATGTTGCTCACCTTTAACCCATTTGGTTTTACGTGAAAGGTTTTTAATGATGATGTCAGCCAAACTGATGGCCGTTCCGCTGGGGGCATCTTTCTTTTCTGTATGGTGAATCTCATCCATACTTATTTCATAAGCCGGATATTTATTGATGATTTGTGCCAGGTATTCATTCAGCCTGAAAAAAATATTTACACCTAAACTGAAATTTGAGGCATAGAAAAATGCACCTCCTTGTGCTTTACAATAAGCATCTACTGCCGGCTTGTGTTCCAGCCAGCCAGTTGTGCCACTTACTACTGGTATTTTTTTGTCGATACAGGTTTTGATATTTTCTGCCGCAGTTTCGGGGGTACTGAATTCTATGGCAACATCAACATATGCTGCAGATAAATCTGTAAGCTTTTGGTCTTTATCTATTCTGGCAACAACGGTATGGCCTCTTTGCAGTGCCAAGCCCTCAATGGTTTTACCCATTTTGCCATAGCCTATGAGTGCTAAATTCATCCGGGATTTAAAATTTTAGTTTTAATGAAATTCCTGCGCTCGAAAAATAGAGATTTTGTTCGAAGGAGGGCTCAATTTTTACCTGAAGTTTAGGGTTTACATCAAATTCTTTTAAATGGGCATCCACATGCGCATCAACAATTTGTATCAGGTAGAAAATACCGCTATACACTATATACAGGTCGCGCTGTCTTCTGTAGCGTTCAACAATAGTTCTGAGTTGGCTCTCGCTAAAGCCTGAATCATTGATGGTGCGTGGATTTTGATCTACTTCTGCGAAGAGATAATTCTTATAGGTGATGAATCCGTTCTGATAAAAATTTAACTGATAGGCCATGAATCCGATGCCCCCGTATACCAGTGGTACCTTCCAGTATTTTTTATTGTAAACCTGGCCAAGGCCGGGTAATGCTGCACTTAACATGAGTGCACGTTGCGGATCAAATTTGTTGGCTTTGGAAAAAAGGGTATCATAGCCATCTACCTTTTCAATGATAATCCCGGTATCGGTAATAACAGTTTCTACCGGTTCAGTATCCTGAGCCAGTGCCTGTAGAGTATAAATGTATAGTAGTATTAAACACAGGTATCGCATTATACTTTAAGGATGTCTAAAATCCTGTTCAGATCTTCTATGGAGTAAAAAGGAATTTTCAGATCTCCTTTTTTGCCATCACTCTTTATCTGCACTTTGGTGCCGAAATGCGAGGATAATTTACTTTGAAGATTCTGCAAGTCTCTTTGGATTACATCCATCGATTTTGGCGCTGAACCAGGTTTTGGTTGTTCTTTGGCAGTATGAAGCAAGTCTCGTACCATTGCTTCAACCTGTCGTACAGAAAGATCGTCTTTGATGATTTTTTTAAAAATAAAAAGCTGCGCCTCTGCATTTTCTATGCTGATAATAGCTCTTGCATGGCCCATGCTGAGCTTGTTATCACGCAAGGCAATTTGAATATCGGGTGGTAATTTGAGTAAGCGCAAGTAATTGGTTACCGTACTGCGGTTTTTGCCCACCCGATCGCCCAGTTCTTCCTGCTTCAGGTTACACTCATTGATAAGGCGTTGATAACTGAGGGCAATTTCTATGGCATTTAAATCCTGACGCTGAATGTTTTCAATCAACGCCATTTCCAGCATTTGCTGGTCATCAGCTTCACGCACATAGGCAGGTAGTTTTGTTAA
>DAOLDI010000532.1:0-2209 GCA_035327445.1 Cyclobacteriaceae bacterium
AAGGATCTCTAATTACCTGCAAAACACGCAGGCCTGCTTTGAGGCCATATATGGGCCCATTCAGCATTATAACTTATTTGCCTTATTACCCGCCTACCTGGAGCGAAAGGACTCTTCCCTGGTGCTGATGATGGATCATTTTATCAAACAAAGCCAAACACCTTTTCCTGGTTTTTACCTTTACAATACGGCTGATTTATTGAGAGACATAGATAAAGCACGCCAATCTGATAAGCAGATTTTATTGCTGGGCGTAAGTTTTGCATTGTTGGACCTTGCCGAAAATACTCAGCCTGATTTAAGTGATTGCATCATCATGGAAACCGGTGGCATGAAGGGCAGGAGGAAAGAAATTACCCGGCAAGAGCTACATACCGTGTTAAAACAGGCTTTCAGGGTGGAGGTGATTCATGCTGAATATGGCATGACAGAGCTTTTATCTCAAGCCTACGCCAAACACAATGGTCTTTTTCAATGCCCCAATACCATGAAAGTATTCATCAGAGATGTGAATGATCCTTTTAGTTATCTGCCTGCAGGCCGCACAGGAGGTATCAATATCATTGATCTGGCCAATGCAGATTCATGCGCATTTATTGAGACAGAAGACCTCGGAAAATGGCATGAAGAGGGGTATTTTGAAGTGCTGGGCAGATTTGACCAAAGTGACGTCAGAGGCTGTAATTTACTCTTTAACTGATATTTAATGGCTTTGTCTAATCAGGTTTTGACGGAAGGGTTTGTTTTTTTGGCTTATAATGATAGTTTTGCTTATCGTTAAGCATAAAATATAACATCATGAAAAAAGTGTTGATTTTAATAATTGTAGCCGCCTTCTTATCTGCTTGCAGTCAATACACTTGTCCTACCTATGCGAAGGTAGAGAAGCAAGAATCTTCAAAGCTTAATTGATATTACAAGTATCGCTTTACATCATCGGAGCCTATATTATCTCCGCTCATGATTACTAAGCGTTCTGTTACGTTTCTGAGTTCACGTATATTTCCAGTCCAATTGTGTTTTTGCAGCTCTTTAATGGCTGCATCCTGAATTTTCTTCTTCCGGGTTCCTTGTTCATCTGCTATATCTGCCAGAAATTTCTCTACCAATAAGGGTATATCTTCTTTTCTGTCATTCAGCGAGGGCACTTTAATGATAATGACACCCAAACGATGGTAAAGGTCTTCTCTGAACCTGTTTTCTGCAATTTCCTGCTTCAGGTCTTTATTGGTAGCGGCCACTACGCGTACGTTTACCGGAATTTCTTTTTCGCCACCTACCCTGGTTATTTTATTTTCTTGCAGCGCTCTTAATACTTTGGCCTGGGCTGAGAGGCTCATATCGCCAATCTCATCCAGAAACAGGGTGCCTCCGTTGGCTGATTCAAATTTGCCGATTCTTTGTTTTACTGCGGATGTAAATGATCCCTTTTCATGGCCGAATAGTTCGCTCTCAATCAGTTCTGATGGTATTGCGGCACAGTTTACTTCAATCAATGGCCCGGCAGCACGGTTACTTTTTTCATGAATCCAGCGGGCTACTAATTCTTTGCCCGATCCATTGGGTCCTGTAATCAACACCCTGGCTTCTGTTGGTGCCACCTTTTCAATCATTTCTTTAATCTCTTGCAGGGGTGCGGATTGGCCGATGATCTCATAGCCGCGGGTAATTTTGGTTTTGAGTTTCTTATTCTCGTTTCTCAAAGAATTTCTTTCCAGCACATTTCTGATGTGAATGAGAATAACAGGCACATCAAAAGGCTTTTCAATAAAGAAGTCGGCACCTTTTTTTATGGCTTCTAATGCTGTTTCTTTTGTACCATGTGCCGATATCATGATGAAAGGTGTACTCACACCTGTTTTTTTTGATTTCTCCAGTACTTCAATACCATCCATCTTCGGCATCTTTACATCACATAGCGCAATGTCGTAGGCATTATCTGCTAACATATTAAATCCTTCCTGCCCGTCTTTGGCTTCATCTACTTCAAATTTTTCGTACTCCAGAATTTCGCGCAGTGAAGAGCGGATGCCAGCCTCATCATCAATTATTAAAATTTTTGCCATGCTTTTGCTTATCAGTAATTAATCAAGGGCACAAAATATAAAACCTCTGCATAAAATAGATTATACAGAGGTTAAAAATAAGCATAAGCTTGAAAGCCGGATTCTGTATACTAACTTTAACCGCCAGTACCCTCATCATTTGT
>DAOLDI010000533.1:0-2205 GCA_035327445.1 Cyclobacteriaceae bacterium
GCCACAATACCTGGCTTGCCGGATCATCAGGTGGTGGTATCTGGAAAACGAGTGATCGTGGAAAATCGTGGTTCAATAAATCACCCGACTTCCCTACCCTTGCAGTAGCTACTTTGGCTATGTCAGCGGCAAATCCAAACATCATTTACGCAGGTACCGGTGAGTATATTGCCTCATCTGGTACGGCCATCATTGGAGATGGTATCTTCAAATCAACTGATGCCGGTGAAAGCTGGACCCACCTGAGCTCAACTGCAGGTAATCCTGATTTTGTTTCTGTAACCAGAATTATCGTAGATCCGGAAGATCCAAACCTGGTGCTGGCATGCAGTGCACCAAACACATGGAGTAATCAATTTCTTACTACCATTATGCGCTCTACTGATGGTGGCAATACATGGACAAGAGTTTACCAGGACAATGGTGGCGCCATTGAACAAATTATTGCAGATCCTATCAATTTCAATATCATATATGCAGCTAAAAGAGGATTTGGCGCCTTGAAATCAACCGATCGAGGTTTAACCTGGCAATCGAGCAATGCAGGCATGAGTCCTACTAGCCGAGTTGAAATTGCCATTGCACCAACTAATCCGCTGCGCTTATATGCTTCAACGGTAGGTGCAGTTACAGGCGGAGGTGCAGATCTTTATACATCAGGAAATGGTGGTTCTACCTGGGATATTGTAGATGTAAAATTCAATGACAATGTGTTTGATTTCCTTGGCGGACAAGGTTGGTATGATAATACAATCTCAGTTGATCCATTCGATGATAGAATTGTATACTATGGTGGTGTAAGCTTGTTCCGTTCTGTTTTAGGTAGCCCAACAGCAAGCACAAGTTTTCAATATGTCTTAGTAGAAAATAACACGAGTAGCTTCATGAATTTCGTGAACTTTAGTGCCGATGCTGCTGGTGGCAGATTAAGTGTAGGTCCTAACGCTGGTAACATCAAAGTTGAAGTAAGGTTTGGGCCTGGTAAAAAGCAAAAAGCCCACAGATACCTGGTGCCAGAAGGTGCAACTTCTGGTGTACCAGATGCAAACTATACCTATCAGGATTATGTAGAGGTGCCTTTTGAGGTTTGGGATGTAAGCAACAATACACAATTGAACGTTGGCTTTAGAGATCAGGACAGAAACGGTCAGTTTAATCTCTTATTACAAAATACAGAAGGTGCTGCAACAGCACAAAGTCGCGAGTATGTTTATATAAGCAATACCCCTTATAATTCAGATAATCCAAATCCATCTATGGCTACATCAGGTGGTCATGTATTTGGCAACATGTATTTCTTCTGGCCTGTATTAGCTGCAGGGGGTACATGGAATCCTGATAACCTGCCTGAATCAAAACTAGAGATTGGCCCGGTAGAAATTACCAGAGTAGATGCCAGCACAGAGCCAATTGTAGATGTATACGGACAGTTCAATTCACGAAACAGGTTCAATAATGGTTTTGGTGTTAATGTGCATCCTGATCATCATTTCCTGGTGATGGTTCCGGTAAACAATGCCCAGAAAACTTACTTTGTAATTTTAACTACTGATGGTGGAGCTTTCTATACCAATACAGCCACAAATCCCGGTGTAGCTGAGGGTTCATGGATTTACGCAGGTGATGGTTTTAATACTGCACAATTTTATGGTGCTGATAAAAGACCCGGATTTGATCAATACTTTGGAGGTATGCAAGATAACGGCACCTGGCAATCGCCTGTGGGTGAAGTTGCTTCTTTTGCCACCAAGTACAGTTTCAGAATTGGTGGTGATGGTTTCCAGGTGATTTGGAATAATGATGATGACAGAAAATTAATTGGAGGATCCCAAAATAATAACTTCAGAAGATCAGTAGATGGCGGACAGAGTTGGCAGGTTGCCAATGGTGGTTTAAGCGGGCAGTCACCTTTCATTTCAAAACTGGCCAACTCTAAAGCAAATCCTGATTTGATTTATACGGTTACTTCAGCCGGTGTTTTCAGGTCGTTTGATTTTGGCGAAAGCTGGCAGTTAACGCCTATCAGTCAATTTTGGGGTGCCAGTACATTTCTTAATGTAGAAGTTTCAAGAGCTAATGCCAATATAGTATGGGCGGGCAGTGCCATGGTAAATTCTGGTGCTAACCAAAGAAGACTGCACCTGTCAACCAACAATGGTGCGAATTTCAATCCCGTTAATAATTATACTGAAGCTACTTTAGGCG
>DAOLDI010000534.1:0-2197 GCA_035327445.1 Cyclobacteriaceae bacterium
TCACTGCCTGAATTCCGCTTTGCATATCACGAATAAATTGCTGTAATGGCGGGGTGTAAGTGTTGATATAAGTGCTTGCCCAGTTTTTCTCAGCCGTAAAAGTTTGTCTGTCGAAACCATCTTTAATCATTTCATCAAAAAATCCCAATGAGTTTTGAAGGCTGGCTTTATCAGGATATAATATCAAGGCTCTCTTAAAAAATTCTCTTCCTTCTGCAGATTTATTCTGCGCAAATAGCAGCATTGCTTTTACGAGGTAGGCTATCTCGCTGTCGGGCAATTCGGTAATTCCCAGGTCGATGTAATAATTTGATTTATTAAAATCTTTTAAAGAAAGGTAAGCCAGCCCCAAGTTGAGATAGGTGAAATTCAAGAGGCTCTCATCATCATCTTGCGCCAGCTTAAGAAAAGCAGCAATGGCATCCTGGTATTTGCTATCGTTCAACAATTTGCTGGCATTGTCGAAGCGCTCTTGCATTGAGTTGCCCGGCACATAGTTTGCCGCCTGAACTTGTATGTCTTTGCTGCTAACTGTTTTATCTATTTTAAGCTCTGAAGTTTTTGAATAGGCATAAGCAAGTTGCTCATCAGGCATTAAGGTAATTTTATGTTTGGCCTGGGTGCCTTGCAGCAATGTTCCATAATCATAACTGCCACTTTCTTCAATTACATCAAAGAATGCAGCCGTGCCAGTACCCTGCCGATTGCCATAGGCAAGCAAATAACCTTCTCCTTGTGGCGATTCATTGCTTAGCTGTCCGTAAAAGAGAGTACCATAATCCGTATATCCAGAATAGGCATTTACAAAAAGTATCCGGTCATTACTCTGTACTGCATAACCATATCTGTCTTTATCATCAATTCTGATTTTTTTCCAGGTAATGTCTTCACGTGAAAAATCTAAGAGATGCAATTGCTCGTTGTTGAAGGGTAGATGCTCTTTTCTTTTAAGTACACCGTTTTCCCAAATTCCTTCCTGGGTTTGATTTTGTTTTATCAATCTACCCGGGCCATGAAATTTCTCATTCAAAAAAGCTCCATAGTAAACCCCTCCATCTGCCATCTCCATCTTACCCCAAAATGGAATATCCTCTGCGAGGGCCCAGCCTTCAAATTTTCTGAATGCATTACCAGGTTGATAGTGAAATCTTACTGTGCTTAGTCTGTCATTTACATATCTGCCTTCAACTTTGTTTATCAGGTCTTGCCTTCCGTTTCTCTTTGCGTAAATATTTTCTCCCCATTCACTGCGAAAATATGAGCCGCGACTGTAATACATTTTGCCTGTAAAATTATGGTATTGCTGCAGCTCATCCAGATGCATATAGGAATGAGGTCTTAGCTTCTTGTCTTCTACATTTAAAGAATAATTCATCGCTGTAAATTCTCCGTCCATGTAACGGCCCCGCTGACTGAACTTACCTTTGTACATACCGAAGTACATTCTCAATGAGCTTACTTTTCCATTTGTCTTTCTTTCTTCGGTTATTACCTGGCGCACCCAAATACCTTCTCCTTCTTCGCAATTGCCAAAAACACAACCAACATATTCTGCCGACAATGCATACAATGGTTTATTATCTTCATCAAAGTATAATACACGGTCTTTTAGTTGAGGATAAATCAAGGAAGCATCGCCATGTTGCGCAATGAGGAAATAGCATGGGCTTGAGAGCAACACTAAAAGCCAGAAAGTCCGGTTCATAATTAAAGATTTACAAATCAAATTAATGAGGACTTAGGCTTTGTCTCAATACCCACTGGCACGGATATTCTAATACATAAAAGCACTGATATGAAATCAGCGCGTTTTGACGAAAAATTCAGGAAAAAACTTAAATGTTTGCTTGCATGCACAGAAGATTCACCGTTCGGCTCAGATTAGCCTGTTTTTTCCAGCCGATTTGAGTAAATTAAAACTCAAATTCAAGTTGCATGTCTAAGAATTTAAGTTATCTGGCCGGAAGAAAAGGTGTTAATCAAACTTTGTTTGAAGAACTGGGTATTGCCGCAAAGGAAACAGGCACACCCTCCAAAGAAAAAATGGAAGCCTTGCGCAAAGCATTCCTGGTGGGCAAAGCTAATGTTTATGGCACAGCTACTTTTTATGATTTCCTGAAACCCGAAAATCAAGGCAAAAAAATTTATGTCTGCAATGGCAGTGCTTGCCTTTGCGCAGGCACACAACCCGAACTGA
>DAOLDI010000535.1:0-2197 GCA_035327445.1 Cyclobacteriaceae bacterium
CAAAAATTAATTACTTCTCTTCCATCCGAAGTTTTTATATCAGCACCTTGCGGAGTGGTGATGATTCTTTCTTTCTTATACAATCCGGCTTCTTTAATGGAGGCCAGTTCTTTTTCCAATGCGGGTTTCAGCGTATCGTACATACTTATTTAAATTTTGGTCTGGGTTTCATTACGGGTTTAACAGCTGCTTTGGGTGCCTCGCTTGCTGACGCTTCGGCAGGTATTTCTTTTAAAATATATTTTCTTCTTATCGGATTTATGAGATATAACTTCTGTTGTGTAAAACTGTTGGGATGCACCTGCTCAAACAAGGTCTTGAATTCCTGCCAGCGCTCGGGCTCATGCTGCCTGAAGGCCGCAGAATCAATTTTTTTGGATACCAGGTAAGCTTCAAAATCCATGCAGGGCAAAACTACAAATTCAAACATAACCAACTCGAATAATTTGTAGCCGCAGCGGGGTCTCCTGAAAAAACATCCACATATTGAAATTATTTATTGATTCGGAAGACCCCGCTGAGACAAATAATAATTTACAATTGAAATAGATTTTCTTAATAATAAAAAAACAAACTCCCTTCTCCCTTGGTGAAGGGCTGGGGATGAGGCCAAAATCATGTATTTTGCAGCCCCAAAACCCAAGTGATGACGAAAACACAACGAATTCTTTTAATAGGCGCTGGCGGACAGTTAGGTTCTGAACTTACCGCAGGCCTTTGGGAAGTTTATGGTAAAGAAAATGTGATTGCTTCTGACCTGAAAGAAGCACAGGGAATATTGAAAGAAGGCCCTTATGTGCAGCTAGATGTGATGGATCGCAACAAGCTTTTTGATTTCATACAAAAAGAACACATCACACAAGTGTATCACCTGGCCGCATTGCTTTCTGCCACCGGAGAAAAAGACCCCAAATGGGCCTGGAAGCTGAACATGGAAAGTTTGATTTATGTATTGGATGCTGCAGTTGAGTTTAAGTTAAATAAAGTTTATTGGCCCAGTTCTATTGCAGTATTCGGACCCAACACGCCCAGAGAAAACACACCACAGCACACCGTGATGGACCCGGGTACGGTTTACGGCATTACCAAACTGGCTGGTGAGCGCTGGTGCGAATATTATTTCAATAAATATGGTGTGGATGTTAGAAGCCTGCGCTATCCTGGTTTGATAGGTTATAAAACCAAACCGGGTGGCGGCACCACAGACTATGCAGTGGACATCTATTTCAAAGCCATCAGCGATAAAAAATTTGAGTGCTTCTTGCAAGAAGATACTTACCTGCCCATGATGTACATGCCCGATGCCGTAAAAGCTACTATCGATTTGATGGAAGCGCCTGCAGAAAAAATCAAAGTGCGCTCCAGCTATAATATTGGCGCCATCAGTTTTAGTCCGAAAGAAATTGCCGCGGCTATTCAACAGCACATTCCTGAATTTGAAATTTCATACAAGCCAGATTTTCGTCAGGCCATTGCAGATTCATGGCCCAAGAGTATTGACGACAGTGCCGCCAGAAATGATTGGGGCTGGGCACATCAATACAATTTGAAGAAAATGACAGCAGATATTCTGGCTAACCTTCCGGTTTACAGCTTTGAATAATCTTGCTTCATGTTGATGGAGATTATTGAATCATAAAATAATCCGATATTTGTATTACGCATTAAATCATTAAAGCCATGAGCTTCAATAATCTTAAGAAAGCAACTGAAAATGGTATTTGCACCATTACCATTAACAGACCCAAAAGTTTAAACGCTTTGAATCACGAAACACTTCTTGAACTGAAAACAGCCATCAAAGAAGCGCATGATGATAAAGATGTGCGCGGTGTAATTATTACCGGTGAAGGCGAGAAAGCATTTGTAGCCGGTGCCGATATCAAAGAGATTGCCGAACTTAATGAAGTTAACGCGCGCAAATTTTCTGAAAACGGACAAGAAGTTTTTTCAAGCATAGAGCAATGTCCTAAGCCTATCATTGCTGCTGTAAATGGTTTTGCTTTAGGTGGAGGATGTGAGCTTGCCATGGCTTGTCATATTCGTTTAGCTTCAGGCAATGCAAAATTTGGTTTACCTGAAGTGAATTTAGGTTTGATCCCCGGATACGGTGGCACACAAAGATTGAGTCAGTTGGTAGGCAGAGGCAAAGCACTCGAAATGATGATGACCGGAGAGATGATTGGCGCAGAAGAAG
>DAOLDI010000536.1:0-2192 GCA_035327445.1 Cyclobacteriaceae bacterium
AATTGGTTTCCTTATTAAAGAACAGCATGTATACAAGTGCCGCTAAGAGCAGCATTATTTGTTCTTTGATGAGGTTTATTTTTTTGTTTTTTTCTTGTTTAATTTTTCTTCAATTTCCTGCAGCATCTTTTCAAGTTCTGCAGGGCTTAGATCATTTTCTTTTGCAAAGAATGAAACCAGGTTTTGAAATGAACCATTGAAATAACCCTTTATCATGTTGTTAAGGGTAAAGCGTTTGTACTTGTCTTGCGCAATCAATGGAAAGTATTCGTGTGTTTTGCCAAAAGCTTTATAGCCCACAAAACCCTTCTTCTCCAGAATTCTTACAATGGTTGAAACCGTGTTATAGGCAGGTTTGGGTTCTGGCATCTCATCTAAAATGTCTTTTACATAGGCTTTATCAAGTTGCCAGAGTATCTGCATAATTTCTTCTTCTGCTTTGGTAAGTTCTTTCATGATATAGGGTTAAAACTGATTGTTAATCAAAACTAAAGATTTAGTTGATCTGAGTCAAGCAGAACAACTAATATTTTAGTTATAAAATGCTAAAAGCTTGTAAAGCAGTAGGATAGAATGTTGGCACCCATCTTCAGGGCGAGTTGTCTGATCTCTTCAGGATCATTATGGATGTGCTGATCTTCCCAGCCATTGCCTAAATCAGATTCATAACTGTAATAAAGCACCAGGCGACCCTCATGAATTAAGCCGAAGCCCTGTGCAGGTTTGCCATCATGCTCATGAATTTTTGGAAGACCCTTCGGGAACTTGAATTTCTGGTGATATATGGGATGATCGTAAGGCAATTCTACCAATTCAAGCTCAGGAAAGACTTTTTTGAGTTCAAGCCTGAAGAAGGGATCAAGCCCGTAATTATCATCCACATGCAAAAAACCACCTCCAATCAGATATTTCCGCAGGTTTTCAGCCTCTGAGGTACTGAAACTCACGTTGCCGTGGCCTGTCATATATATATAGGGATAGAGGAATAGGTTCGGGCTTCCGGCTTCAACAATATCTTCTTCTTCAGCCAGTTGCAATCCTAATTCCTGATTGGCAAACCTGATGAGGTTAGGCAGGGCAGTTTTATTGGCGTACCAGTCGCCACCACCACTGTATTTTAATTTGGCAATTTTAAGATTGCCTTGTGCACGGACGGGCAGTAATCCGAACCACCACACCAACAACACTAATCCAAAAAATCGGGTTACTCTGGGCATATATGAGCGAATTAAAGAAAAATTCAATCATAATTAAACCAATTATTAATTGAATGGTCTAAGAGCTGGAAACTTAATCTGATAATCGTGAAAACGAAAAATATCCTAATCAAAGAAACGATGAGAAATGCAAAACTGATTCTGCTTGCCTTAAGTTTGATTTTATTAGCCATGATGGTGTCATGTGTTGATGATTCGCTTGAATTTAATCCGAAAGACAATGAAAATGTTGAAGCCATCACTTTTGCTGATGCCTATTTTGAAGATATAGATGACATTACCAACATGGCCATGATGGGCATACCCGATGAAGATGGCGGGCGTTTTGATAACCTGGATGACGAGCGCGTAGCATGTGCAACTGTTACCCGCACAGGTGATCGTGACGGTGGAACCATCACCATTAATTTTGGCAATGGATGTACAGATGGCAGAGGAGTTACCCGCAAGGGACAGATGACCATTACTTATGAAGGTAGAAGATTTTTGCCGGGCTCAAGCGTGGTTACAAGTTTTCAGGATTATTTTGTGAATAATTTCAAGATAGAAGGTGTAAGAACACTTAGTAATATTTCTGAGAGCACCTTCGCAGCACCTAAGTTTTCAATTACCATTCAAAATGGAAAAGTTACCTGGCCCGATGGTTCCTTTATTACGCGTGAAGTAAATCATACCCGCGAATGGGTGAGGGGAGCAAATCCGCAAAGTGATGAGATGAGAATATCAGGTACAGCTTCTGGAACCAACAAAGATCAAAGAAGTTATACCGTAGAAATCAAAGAAGTATTGATTTTCAAAAGAAGCTGCGCCAGTCAGGGAATATTTATTCCTGTACAAGGCAAGAAAGAGTTATTGGTTGATAGCAGACAAATTGATATTGATTATGGAGATGGCACTTGCGATAGGCTTGTAAGCATTACCGTGAATGGAGTTACCCGAACTATAACCATAAGGCCCATTGGCCAGTAAAGGATA
>DAOLDI010000537.1:0-2185 GCA_035327445.1 Cyclobacteriaceae bacterium
AATACAGTACTTCATCAGAATCGATATTGCTGTGGTTGTAAGGCGCAGGAATAGCCAGTGGGTGGTAATCAAACAAGCGCGGCACGAATGAACAAATCACAAAATTATGCCCTTCAAAAGTTTGGTGTACCGGAGGTGGCTGATGTATACGACCCGTGATAGGTTCAAAATCATGAATTGAAAAAGCATAAGGCCAGAGAAATCCATCCCAACCCACTAAATCTAGCGGACTGTGTTCATAATGATATTGATGCAGGAAACCTTGCTTCTTGATCTTCACCAGAAAATCTCCTTTTGAATTATCAGTAATCAATTCATGTGGCGGGCGAATGTCGCGCTCACAATAAGGAGAGTGTTCTTCCAACTGCCCGAGTTCATTGCGATAGCGTCTTGGAGTTTCAATTGGCGAAGCAGATTCAATGTAAAGTAATCTTAATGGGCCATCATTAAACTCAAGCTTATAAATAACCGTGCGGGGTATTACCACGTAATCGCCCTGTTTAAATTCTACTACGCCAAGCGGAGAAATTAATCGGCCGCTGCCATCATGCACATACAATACCTCATCTCCTTCTGCATTTTTATAAAAATAATCCATGCTGCGGTTTTTGGGAGAACAAATACCAATGGTTACATCATTATTTTTTAAAATTATTTTACGCGCATCCAGGTAATCAGCACCGGTGCTTTCAACTTTAGAGGTATTCAAATGTGTTTGTCTGAGGCTGTAATCTTCAAGAACATTTACCTTGAAGGGCACAGGCTCTTTGAGCGCACTTATGCGTGTAGGCGGATAAATGTGATACAGGTTAGAGTAGATGCCCGAAAAGCCTTTAGAACTTACCAGCTCTTCTTTATATAGACTTCCATCAGGTTGTTTGAATTGTGTATGTCTCTTATGCGGAATTTCACCCAGGCGATGGTAATACATATTCGTATAGATTTGATCTATGCGAAATTAGCTATAAGTTTTGAATTGCTTTACCTGAATTTAATCAAAGTACATTACGATTCATCTCCGGTACTTTATCAAACATCTTGATAGCCTGTTGAAGTATTTCGTTAGTTTCATTAAAGATTGGATAGAAACCTTCGTTGTTCCATATTTTTCTGGCTATCTGTGCTTTTACGTGCAGTTCAAATAAATTTCTTTTGGCATTCAAGGCTTTATAATTTGGTTTAACCTTATAGCGCCTGCCTGTTTCAACCAAATCGTTCAGCATTTGATCTGATACCTTGAAACTTTTGTAAAATTTCTCAAACCCCATTTCTTCTAATCTCTTGCGGTTGGCATCAGCATAATTAAAGGTAAATTCCTGCATGGCGCTACTGGTGTAGAGTTCGTTCAGGTATTGACTATTAAACGAAGTATCGAGTGGAACAAAATAATCTGGCATAATGCCACCACCACCATAAACTGTTCTTCCGCCAGAAGTTGCATAACGCAATGAGTCGTTGAACTTGATACTATCTGAATGAAAAAATTCACCCTGATTATACCTGACTATGATATCATGCGCGTATTCACTTCCATTTTCATAAGGCTTTTGAATAGATCTTCCGCTTGGCGTATAATATTTTGAAATGGTCAACCTCAGTTCGGCTCCATCATTCAATTCAAAGGGTGCTTGCACCAGGCCTTTTCCAAAAGTTCTGCGGCCAACAATCAGTGCGCGGTCATTGTCTTGTAATGCTCCGGCTAAAATTTCTGAAGCTGATGCGCTGCCCTCATTTACCAGAATAATCAGGTCACCATCTTCAAACTGGCCTTTCTTGGTTGCCTTTGCATCTGAGTTATACTTTCTGTCTTTGCCTTTGGTATATACAATTTTTTTATTGCTACCTAAAAAATCATCTGCAATATCAATGGCCTGGCTCATGTAACCACCGGGATTGCCTTGCAGATCGAGCACAAGTTTTTGCATACCCTGCGATTTTAGTTTCTGCATGGCATCAACAAATTCTTTGTAGGTAGTTTGAGAAAATCGACTGATTTTAATGTAACCTATTTCCTCGTTTAACATATAAGAGGCATCAAGCGAGTATTGTGGAATTTTATCTCTGATGATATTGAAAACGATAGGCTCTTTGGTGCCTCTTCTCACAATGGTAACTTCTACCTGCGTTCCCTTTGGACCTTTCAGTGCTTTTTGCACATCAGCATTTGTAACACCAACGCCTGCAA
>DAOLDI010000538.1:0-2183 GCA_035327445.1 Cyclobacteriaceae bacterium
AGGCTCTGCCGTAATGATGGAAGCCATGCGCATACTTAAATCACTAGGCGTAAGTCCAAGAAGAACCATACGTATTGGTTTATGGGGAGGCGAAGAGCAGGGTTTGCTGGGCTCACGCGGCTATGTAGCCAAACATTTAGGCACAAGAGTTAGCGCTGAGCAGATAGATTTAAAACCTGCTGCAGAAAAGTTTTCAGCTTACTTTAACATGGATAATGGCACTGGCAAATTCCGCGGTGTTTACATGCAGGAAAATGAAAATGTGCGCGAATTATTCAGAGAATGGATGCGTCCCTTCAACCGAGATGGTGCAGCAACGCTTACCTTAAACAGCACCTTTAGCACAGACCATGTGTCATTCGATAATATCGGTTTACCTGGATTCCAGTTTATACAAGATCCGGTTGAGTACTTCACACGCACCTGGCATTCAAGTATGGATATGTATGACAAGGCTATTGCAGATGATTTGAAGCACAACGCCATGCTGATGGCCGTGTTTGCCTGGCATGTAGCTATGCACGATACTTTGGTGCCCAGAAAGTGATTGAATAGATCTTTTTAGTAACGCCAGACTTTACAAGGTCTGGCGTTTTTTATGATTTAACTTCTTTGTGACGGAAGCAACTCAGCAAATGATCATTTACTAATCCACATGCCTGCATGTGCGCATAAATAACTGTGCTGCCTACAAACTTAAAGCCCCGCTTAATCAGGTCTTTACTCAAAGCATCTGATTCTTTTGTTGTGGCGGGCACTTCTTTTAAACTTTTCCAATGATTAACAATAGGCTTATGGTTTACAAAAGACCAGATGTAATGATCGAAGCTGCCAAATTCTTTTTGTACTTCCAGAAAGCACCTGGCATTGTTAACTGCGGCATAAACTTTTAATCTGTTTCTTACAATACTCGGATCTTGCAATAATTTTTCCAATTTACTTTTGCTAAACCTGGCCACTTTTACAGGATCAAAATCAGCGAAGGCCTTGCGATATCCTGCTCTTTTTTTCAAAATGGTAGACCAGCTTAAGCCGGCCTGTGCGCCTTCAAGAATCAGAAACTCAAAATGAGTATTGTCGTCATGCACAGGCACACCCCATTCTTCATCATGATATTTGATGTACCCATCAAAACCCAGACACCATTCGCAACGAATTAATTCTTTACTCATCAACGTGGAAGGAAATAGACTTTAGCAATTTTATTATCCTCAATTAAATAGATGGCTACTGCATGAATGCTGGTGCCATTTTTAATCACCTCTTCTTCATCAATTACATAGTTATTATGTACCACCCTGCTCTTAATAGTACAATGCAAATCAGGAGTTTCGCTAAACATTTTGCCATACAAATTGCGCATCATTTCTTTGCCTTTATATTGCAATTTATCGGGGAAAGTGTAAACTTCTACATCATCACTATATGGCTTTAAAAATGCCTCAATATCTCTGTTGTTATACGCGTGTAACTGTTCATCGGCTAGCCTGATGCCAATATTTTCTTGTCCGGGTTCAGCTTTTGTTACATTTTGAGCATCAACATGATGTGCACATAAGTATAAAAGCATTGGGAGTATTAGGGTGTATTTCATATTTTTAAACACTAACTCATCTATTATGAAAGCATTAATATCGATTTTATTTGTTGCAATATCAATTAACATATTTGCACAGAAAACAGCAGAAGAAAATGTTAAAGAATTAAAGCTGGAATTGTTCACACCTCCTGCACCTATGGCCAATTATGTGAGGGCCGTTAGAACCGGAAATTTATTATTTCTTGCAGGCCACGGCCCAACAAAAGCCGATGGCACAAATATACAAGGTAAAGTTGGTGTAGATTTAAATTTAGATGAGGGTTATCAGGCCGCCAGGCAAGTGGGTATTGCCATGCTATCAACCATTAAAAATGAGTTGGGAGATTTGAATAAAGTTAAACGCATAGTGAAAGTTACTGGCTGGGTTAATTGCCCCGCAGATTTTAAAGATCAGCCCATGGTAATGAATGGCTTTTCTGATTTAATGGTTGCTGTATTTGGAGAGAAAGGAAAACACGCACGTGCAGCATTAGGCGCAAACAGTTTGCCC
Source organism: Cyclobacteriaceae bacterium (assembly GCA_035327445.1). Lineage (GTDB taxonomy): Bacteria > Bacteroidota > Bacteroidia > Cytophagales > Cyclobacteriaceae > DAOLDI01. Next base: position 2,091 of record DAOLDI010000538.1, read on the forward strand.
TCCAATATTTCGGTTGAAGTTGAAATGATAGTTGAAATTGCAGATTAGTCCTGCGCGGAATAGGCTTTATTGTATTGCTGAACTATGATTCTT
>DAOLDI010000539.1:0-2180 GCA_035327445.1 Cyclobacteriaceae bacterium
AGGGAGAGTTATACTACACTGGCACAGTGATTCATGACTTAACAGGTTGTGTGTCTGATCCAGTAAATATTGAAGTACAGAATGACTTTCTGTTACCTGTTATTGTAGTAGATGTAACACCCTCTACCAATTGTGAACCAGATTTTGCAAATGGAAGTATGGAAATTACTAGTGTTGATGGTGGGAATAATTTCACCAACTATACTTACCAATGGCACAGCGGTGAAAATCCTGATAATGCTTTGGCTGATACTCCTCCAATAACAGGGGCAAGCACAAACTTTCTTAATGGTGTAATGGGGCAAGGTGGGGCCAATGTATTCTTTACTGTACTTGTAACTAATAATCAAACAGGTTGTGCCAACACACGCACTGAGTTAATGCCCGATGCGAGAGTATTACCTGTAATTAACTTGACTTCAACTGATAATACCGGTTGTGATATTGATAACGGTACTGTTACAGCTGTTCCTGTAATTACTCCGGAAATTGCAGGTCACACATTTACATACAGATGGTATAACAGTAACCTGAATGATAATGCTGCTTTCTTAAGGCCAGAGATAATCGATAATATAGCAAACTTACCTGCCGGGTTCTACACAGCTATCTTGCGCGATGAGGACACCGGTTGCGAGTCTGACATGGTGGCCGAAGAAGTAAATAGCTTTGAATATGTACCTGATATTCTATTAACAGTCACTAATCAAACCTCATGCGACCCTGCTCAATTGAACTCAGCCCTTGCTGCTTCAATTATTGAGACTTCCTTGCCCGATGGAATTAGTGCAGGTGATGCATATAGTTATGCATGGATTGATGAAAACGGTGTAGTACCTCTAAATGCAACACAGGCTGCCATAAATGCAATTGAAGGCAACCTGTTTTATACGGTTACCGTGGTACATGATGCCACTGGTTGTGAAAACCAGGAAACTGTTTTCCTGCCTGAAATATTACAAATACCTTTTTTAAGTTTAGATGTAACACAAATTGTAGATTGTACCAATCCAGCAAGCATTGAAGGAACCATTTCAATAGGAGGCGTTCCAATTGCTGCGCCTGCTGCATATGCAGATTATTCTTTCTTGTGGTATATAGGTAATTCTACCAATCCTGCGCAACAGTTAACAAATACTTCTGTACGATTATTAGATCAACTGGATAATGGTGATAACCTGGCAGTAGGACAATATACTGTATATGTAATCAATAATTCAACCTTCTGCGAATCTCAGCCTGTTTCTGGCAATGTGCTGGCACCATTACCCTTATTTGATATTGAGTTTTCAATTAATAACAGGCCATTCTCTTGCGCAGATGGAGACGGAGCGATAACGGCAGAAGTTGCAGGTGATGTAGTGAGTAATTACAGGTTTGAATGGTATCAGGGTTATCCAACTAATGGGTTTCAAGTACCAAGACCTAGTTTTTATACAAATCCGCAAATTGCCTTTAATGGTACTCCTTTACCTGTTGATGATACCGGTGTAAATCCGGCAACATTTGAATTTCCGGCAGAACCATTTTATGCACCTGATGCGGGTAATCTTTCGGGTCCAACTTTATACAATCAACCGCCAGGAGTTTTTTCAGTCGTAGTTACCAGACTTTTAGATGGATGCCAGGAATTTGAATCTGTGATTCTTCCATTCGTAGAAGAACCCTTGATTATCCTTGCTGAAATTTCGCCTCCAGAATGTGGACTTAATAATGGGGAAATTGCAATAGATATTCAGCTTCCGGCAGCGGCTCCAGAGCCTATTACAAGTTATACCGCTATGTTGTTTGAAGGCACAGTGCCTGATTTGATTGGCTTTACCAACAGGGTGGGCTTAATTGATGGTACAACTTCTCCTCCTATAACAGAGCTAAATAATCTGTTCACGGGCTTGGGAGAAAATGTCTACACAGCCTTAGTAAGAGAAGAGTTTGGAGCTAATTGTTTTAGCGAACCTGTATTAATTGAATTACGAGGATCATTACCTCCGATTGTAGATTTATTGTCTTTCGAAACAAGTACAACTTGTGGACTTAATCCTGGAGATGGGTCATTAGAAATAAAAATAAATATTGATCCACTTGATCCCTTTTTAGATCCTCCTCCTCCTCCTGTTGTATTTACAGGCACAATACCTACCTATACTCTCGAAGTTTTTGATGGCGGTGATGTACCTGTT
>DAOLDI010000540.1:0-2177 GCA_035327445.1 Cyclobacteriaceae bacterium
CAAGATTCAGAATTACTACCAATGGCGGGCAATGCATTTCATGTGGCAACTGCTTAACCTATTGCGAAATGGGCATTGATCTGCGCTGGTATGCCCAACGCGGACCAAACATTGTGCGTGCCTCTTGTGTAGGTTGCGGGGTGTGCTCATCAGTTTGTCCGAGAGGAGTATTAAATCTGGAGAACCGCGATGAAGAAGGCCGGTTTGGAAAGCCTATTTTGATTGGGAATAATGGAGTTCATCTCAAGAGTTAGTATAAAGAATGATAAGTTACATAAGACGCGATAAATGACTCTCTATCAATATTTTATATTATATTTTATCAATTTATGGAGTCAGACTCCATAAATTAATATAAATTTGTGGAGTTGTTGTCCTTAAATTAATGATTTCACGTTTTTTTTCAGATTTATCATCCAGACTACAGCCCAATAAGGTGCTGGTCATTTATGGGCCCCGCAGGGTAGGAAAAACTACATTAATTGAAAACTTTCTTAATGAGACAAAACTACGCTACCGCTACGACTCGGGAGAAAACATTGAGGTACAGCATGTAATAAGTTCAAGCGACTTCGGCCTTATTAAAGAATATTGCCAGGGTTATGAACTGATTGTAATTGATGAAGCACAAAACATTCCACAGGTTGGCAAGGGCCTCAAAATTATTGTTGACCAAGTGCCAAATATTCATGTGCTGGTTACAGGCTCATCCAGTTTCGATTTATCAAACAAAGTAGGCGAACCATTAGTAGGGCGGCAAAGAATTATCAAACTGTTTCCGATAAGCCTGATTGAAATGTCAAAGTCTCATAGTAGTTATGATATAAAACAAAACCTGAACGATTGGCTGATTTTCGGAATGTATCCGGAAGTGATTACCAGTACCGATAAGCATATCAAAACAGAGTACCTGAGCGACCTGGTAAATTCCTTTTTACTTAAAGATATCCTCGCCCTTGAAAATGTGAAGTCTTCAAGAATTCTGATGAATTTGCTTCGTTTGCTCGCTTACCAGGTAGGAAGTGAAGTTTCTTTAAATGAGCTATCAAATAACTTATCCATCGATACAAAAACCGTAGGACGCTATCTCGATTTACTGGAAAAGACATTTATAATCATTTCAATTGGAGGCTTTAGTCGTAACCTGAGAAATGAAATTGTGAGCAAACGAAAATATTATTTTGCTGATAATGGTATCCGTAACGCGCTTATCAATTCTTATAATCCATTAGATATGCGCGATGATGTTGGAGTACTTTGGGAAAATTTCATGTTTATTGAACGTCTAAAAAAGAAATCCTATCAGGGCATTTATACCAACGATTACTTCTGGCGTACATATGCAAAAGCTGAAATAGATTTGATTGAAGAAAGAGATGGGAAAATTTTTCCTTTTGAGTTCAAATGGAAAAATAAAAAATACAAAGCTCCACTAGAGTGGAGTAAAAATTATCCGGGTACCGAAGTACAGGTAATCAATAATGAAAACTTCTTAGATTTCGTTCTGTGAGTGTTATTAAAGTCATCATCCCTGCCTTCAATGAGGAAAATGGAGTAGGCGAAGTCATCAAAGAAATTCCTACATCACTTGTTCAGGAAATAATTGTTGTGAATAATGGCTCAACAGATGCCACCGAGCGTGTAGCTAAAGAAGCTGGCGCAACTGTTTTGCGCGAACCTGTTTCAGGTTATGGCCGCGCCTGTTTAAAAGGCATGGAGTACCTGGCTCAATCTGAAACCAAACCTGAAATAGTAGTTTTCCTGGATGCCGACCATTCAGATTATCCGGAAGAAATGCCAGAACTTATAAAACCTATTATCGAAAATGGAGTGGATATGGTGATTGGCTCACGTGCCCTGGGCATGAAAGAACGCGGCAGTATGACACCCCAACAAATTTTTGGCAATTGGTTAGCTACGCGACTTTTAAAATTATTTTATGGTGTGAAATTTACCGACCTGGGACCTTTCAGGGCAATACGGTATGATAAATTGCTGGCGCTTAATATGCAAGACAAAACTTATGGTTGGACGGTAGAGATGCAGCTAAAAGCAGCCAAACAAAAAATGAAATGTACTGAAGTGCCGGTGCGTTACAGAAGAAGAATCGGAGATTCAAAAGTTTCAGGAACTATTAAGGGAACTATTGGAGCCGGGTATAAAATTTTATTCACGAT
>DAOLDI010000541.1:0-2176 GCA_035327445.1 Cyclobacteriaceae bacterium
ACTCTAATTAATCAATTATATTTGGAGCTTAATGAATAGAATCAGATACCATATTGCTACGAAATTTGTGTGGATAGTTATGGTTATACACTTATTAAATTTTAGTGTCGATCCTCCTGATCCTATTCTTTACAGCATCCCCACAGATCTTAGTAAAAATGATATGTCAAGTGTGGTTGAATTGGTACTCACATATTTCTTCAATTTTGAGGACGAAGTTACAAATCAAAATAAGAGGGATAATGCAGAGGGGGTGCTATTTATTGATATAGATTTTTTTGAAAAGTGGAGGCCTTCAAAAATAAAGAATCCTTTAAGTGATTATTTATGTAAGTTTCCTATTTGGAATGTAAATGGCAAAGATCTTTTTAACCCAATTAAAGACAGCCAACCTCCTGAATTCCTGCAATCAGTTTAATTCATTTCTGTGCTCATTACTTGATATCAGGTAATTGAGTTTTTCTATCATTATTATTCTGTTTATAATTTAAATTTTTGAAGCATGAGGCCGATTGGTTTTCTGGTTGTGGTTTTTCTATGGTTAATGTTTGTTTCCTGCAAGTCTGATAATCAAACTGTAGTTATTGATACGTACCAGGTTATTTATCCTATTGTAAAAGATACTGTATATCAAGATCAGTTTGTAGCAGAAATACAATCTATGCGATATGTAGAAATAAGGTCAAGATTAAAGGGATATATTGAAAAAATTCATGTTGATGAAGGAGAGTTTGTAAAAGAAGGACAACTTTTATTCACAGTAAGTAATAAGGAATACGAGCAGGAATTTCAGAGAGCAACTGCTGCTTACAAAAATGCAATCGCTGAGTTAAAAACGGCCGAAGTAGAATTTCAGAATGTAAAAATACTTGTAGGTAAAGACATTGTATCTAAGGCTGAACTGGATATGGCGGCTTCAAAAATAGATGCCATGAAAGCAAAAGTAGATGAAGCTGAGGCCAACAAAAACCTTGCAGCAACAAATCTTTCCTTTGCGCTTATCAAAGCACCCTTTGCCGGAACTATTAATAGAATCCCTAAAAAAGTAGGCAGCTTAATTGAAGAAAGTGAAATCTTAACATCAATATCAGATAACACCAATGTGTTTGCGTACTTTAATCTTTCTGAAAATGAGTATCTGAATTACATCACAAACGGAGAGGCCTATGAATCGAAATCTGTTAGTCTTGTGCTTGCGAATAATGAGGCCTATAATTATGAAGGTAGAATTGAAATAATAGAGAGTGAGTTCGACCGACTTACTGGCAATATTGCATTCAGGGCTAAATTTCCAAACCCTGATGACATACTTAAGCATGGTTCTAATGGTAAGGTAATTATTGAAAAAGATTTGCCCGGTGCAATCTTTATTCCTCAAAAATCAACATTTGAAATTCAGGATAAGTTGTATGTATATGTGTTGAAAAAAGATAGCGTTTTGGAACAAAGAAATATCAATATAAAAATGCGGTACCCTCATTTCTTTGTACTTGAATCGGGCTTATCTGCAAAAGAGTTAATTGTATTTGAAGGTGTACAACGTTTGCGTGATGGTGAAAAAATACTACCCGATAAACTTTCAGCAGAATCAATTCAATCGCTAAGCTCACTTTAGTTTTTTTAATTTCTACTTTTTTAAAGAACCATGACCTCTAAGTTTATACACAGGCCGGTATTATCAATTGTAATCTCGGTACTCATTACATTAATGGGATTACTTTCACTTACGCAGTTGCCCATTACTCAATTTCCTGAAATTGCACCCCCTGAAGTTAATGTTACAACTAAATACATTGGCGCAAATGCAGATGCCTGCGTTAAAGCAGTAGTTACCCCGCTTGAGCGCGCCATAAACGGTGTGCCAGGCATGGCTTATATGGCATCTGTTTCAGGTAATGATGGCGTAAGTGTTATTCAAATTATTTTTAAAGCTGGAACAGACCCAGAGGTAGCATCTGTAAATGTTCAAAACAGGGTGGCATCAGTACTGGATGAATTACCTGAAGAAGCAATCAAGGCAGGTGTAATTGTTGAAAAAGTACAGAACAGTATGTTGATGTATCTCAATATACTGAGTACCGATGACCAGCTCGATGAAAAATTTCTTTACAATTTTGTTGATATAAATATTCTGGCAGCATTAAAAAGAATTGAGGGCGTTGGCTTCGCAACCATT
>DAOLDI010000542.1:0-2168 GCA_035327445.1 Cyclobacteriaceae bacterium
GTTATCGGGAGAAACAACCATTGAAACTCCATCAAACTCAGCAGCATTACCATACATGCGCATGAATTGATTTTCAAAAACATTGTCAATGTTTTTCTCGGTATCACAAGCACAAAACAAAATTACAGCAATTAAAAATATATGCCTATTCATAGTTCACCGTTCTCCAGTTGCTGATCTGATTTATTCAATCTTCTGTCTAGTGATTTAATCGAAGGATTCTTTTTTAATCTTGGCTTATATAAAGGTTTTACATAACCTATAGATAATCCCCAATTATTTACACTAAAATAATTATCTACATAACCATAATTCAGTATTTGATTATAAGAAGAATTGGCGTTGTTAATGGCATAATTTAATTGCTCTTTAGTATTTACGTAATTGTTTAAACCAGCCATATATGATAATTCTGCTTTAAAAAAATTGGCTCCAATTTTATATAATATACCTCCACCAAAATACAAGGATCTGTTTATTCTATTCCTCGCAGGTGTTGTATTAATTCTTGAACTGGAGCTCACATTAGTTGGGTCTGTTTCTAATTCTCCAAGCAAATGCGTTAATTCAACCGTCCAGCCATCGGTTACTAAAAAATTAAAGGCAAATCCTGCATACCCAAAAGGTCTGATGGCCCCGTGATTCTTTTGAAACTTCAGGTAAAGTGGAGTCTCAATTAAAAATTGACTAATTGAAATAAATTGAGGGTCTCTTACAAGAAAGGTATTTCTACTGAATGATCTCTGGTGAATATTAAGTTCAGTACCAAGTGCAATTAGATCTGTTACATTATATTCTATACCTCCACTTAAATGAAAACCTATTCCAGGATTTGTATTAATAGGTGAATCGGAAAGTCCACTTAAAGAAACAGGTGCAATTACTCTTTCTGTAGTTAAATTAAGCCCGACCTTTGTATGAAGGGTAAATATTGGCCTTGTGGTAAACCTTTGAGACAGGAAAATAAGTTCAATCGGATCTCTGGGTGAAAATGGAATATACTCAGGATCTATTGCGAGTAAATTCAGGTACGCATTTTCAGCGCCTATCGGGTCATCAATATATAAGTAGGCCCTGGTAAGCAAAAGATAAGCATCACGCTTTTGCTCATTTGAAAAGCCTCTCTCTAAGCATTGCTTAAGTGTAGCAGCAATTCCATAAAATTTACCCGCAATAAAGTCTTCTTGTGCTTGTTGAAGAACATTGGCGCAATTTTGTTCTTGTGCATACGCTTTTAGGCCAACGAAAAAAATACAACATAACAAAAATAATCTGCGCATAGTTAAAAGTCTTCTACCAGTAAACTCAGGCATGTAGAGCGATAATTGACTTCATTTCCTGCATAATTCTCCCACTCCTCTTTGGTCATATTTCTTATTAACTGATCACATAATGTTTGAGCAAAATATTCGGTATTGGTTGGCCAAACTCTTACAGCTCCGTCTTCACTTCCAGTAATCAGAAACTTACCATCTTTCGTGAATTTCATATCCCAAATGTAGGCGGTGTTCCTGTTCTTAAAGTTATCTTCAATTACAACAGGCAATTCATTATATGCATTGGTTTGCCAGATTTGCATTCTGCCGTCTTTGGCTGAACTTGCCAGCATATTACCATCCGGACTAAACGCTACGGTTGTAACTCCTGATTTGTGTCCCGATAATTCATGCAGAATAACTTTATTATCCATGTCAAATATTTTAATACTACCTCGTTCATTTCCAATTGCCACAGTTTTTCCTGAAGGATGAACGGAGACACTATGAATTGGCGAAGCTTGTGCGTCTAATGGTAAAATGCTGATTTCTCTGGTATTAAGATCTATGGAAATGAGTGATCCTGCTGCAGTACCTCCAATGAGTTTATTGTTTCTTTTATCGATATCAAAATTCTTAATCTCATAAGCTGTGGTAGCAAGCGTTCTGCTTTGACCTGTAGCGGGATATGAAATTCTAACTGTTTTATCAGATGAGCTTGAATACAATGCTTCATTGATAAATTTCAGGTGATTAACCCTTCCGGCATGTCCAGTTAAAATAATAGGTCTCGAAGAGACATCAGTAATTTCATAAACCTGTATCGATGCAGAGTCAGTAGCTGCGGCTTAATATTTATCATCTTCACTAACTGCCAATACCCTAACCGGTGAGTTTCTTCTATCAACTAAT
>DAOLDI010000543.1:0-2163 GCA_035327445.1 Cyclobacteriaceae bacterium
TACCTGGGCAATGGCTGGACGAATCTTACTTTAACTCAGGAAAATAAAATTACTGTCCGTCATCAGCTCAGCATGACCACCGGTTTGGATGACGCTGTGCCTAATCGCGATTGTACTGAAGCATCCTGTTTGATTTATAAAGCCGAGCCCGGCACGCGCTGGGCTTATCATAATGCACCTTATACTTTGTTAGATGGTGTGATAGCTAATGCCACAGATAAAACATTGAATAACTACTTAACCGAAGAGCTGAAAATAAAAACCGGAATGGATGGACTATACATTCAAACTGGAGAAAACAATGTTTACTATAGTACGCCCCGCTCCATGGCACGCTTCGGATTGCTTTTATTAAATAAAGGCAAGTGGGATCAAACACAAATTATTCCGGAAGACTTTGTCAATGTAATGAGCAGCACATCACAAAACATGAATCCAGCCTATGGTTATCTTACCTGGCTCAATGGTAAATCTTCCTTCATCCTTCCGGCACCGGGTCAAATCAAAATCAATGCGGCCATCACTCCAAATGGGCCTGTGGATATGTATGCTGCCATGGGTAGAGATGGTCAACTTATCAATGTGGTTCCTTCAAAACAATTGGTGATAATCCGGGTTGGTGATGCTCCTGATACCAGTCTGGTACCTATAACTTTTCAAAATGATCTCTGGGCGAAATTGAATGAGATTATGATTGAGTAGTAGAAAAGCTTCAAACCCTAATAACCAACATTTAAGCCCAATACTACCTTCTTTTCATCATTAAAGTTTAATTTCAAGCCTTATTTGAAATTGATAAGGCATGAACCGAAGCAATATCTCCCCTGAAAAACAAAAGCAGGAAGCGCTCAATTATCACCAGCAAGGGCAGCCGGGTAAAATAGAAGTAGTACCCACCAAATCACTTAGCTCACAGCTTGACCTTGCCCTGGCTTACTCGCCTGGTGTGGCAGAGCCCTGCAAAGAAATTCACAAGAACAAAGAAGATGTTTATAAATACACTGCCAAAGGCAACCTGGTTGCTGTAATCTCAAATGGCACGGCAGTTTTAGGTTTAGGCAATATCGGCCCCGAAGCTTCAAAGCCGGTAATGGAAGGCAAAGGTGTTTTGTTTAAAAAATTTGCGGGCATAGATGTGTTCGATATTGAAATTGATGAAGAAGACCCCGACAAGTTTATTGAGATTGTTAAATCGCTGGAGCCCACCTTCGGAGGTATTAACCTGGAAGACATCAAGGCCCCTGAGTGCTTTAAGATAGAAGCTGAGTTGCGCGAACGCATGAACATACCTATCATGCACGATGACCAGCACGGCACGGCCATCATCTCTGCGGCTGCTATGTTAAATGCGCTGGAGCTTGTGAATAAAAAGATTGATGAAATAAAAATTGTGGTGAATGGTGCAGGTGCAGCGGCAGTTTCATGCACACGTATTTACTTAAGTCTTGGTGCAAAGAAAGAAAACATCATCATGTGCGACAGCAAAGGTGTAATCAACACTTCGCGCAGCGGATTAGACAACATTAAATCAGAATTTGCTACCAACAAAAAAATAGATACGCTGCAAGAAGCGCTGAAAGGCGCAGACTTTTTCATTGGCTTATCAGTTGCAGATATTCTTACTGCCGATGATATCAAATCAATGGCGGCCAATCCTATTGTGTTTGCCCTGGCTAATCCGAATCCTGAAATCAAATATGAACTGGCCATGAGTGCCAGAGAAGATATCATCATGGCAACCGGTCGCTCAGATCATCCTAACCAGGTGAACAATGTGCTGGGTTTTCCTTACATCTTCAGAGGTGCTTTGGATGTGCGCGCAACTGAAATAAACGAAGCCATGAAACTGGCTGCCGTACAGGCCATAGCCCAACTGGCTAAAGAGCCTGTGCCCGATATGGTAAGCAAAGCTTATGGCAACAAGCGCATGCAGTTTGGTAAAGATTACCTCATACCCAAACCATTAGACCCAAGATTGATCACGGCCATCTCTCCTGCTGTTGCCAAAGCAGCTATGGACTCAGGCATTGCAAAAAATCCGATTGCAGACTGGACTGCCTACATCACAGAACTTGAAACTCGTGTAGGTATTGATCAGAAATTAATGTCGCGCGTAATCAGCCGTGCACGCAAAGATCCAAAGCGTGTGGTTTTTGCCGAAGC
>DAOLDI010000544.1:0-2162 GCA_035327445.1 Cyclobacteriaceae bacterium
CAAACACAAGGCAAAATCGAAGATGACAGACGCGTAGGCACCTGGAAATTATTTGACAGGGAAGGAAATTTAAGTGGATACTACAGGCCATTTTATGATGATAACATCAGATTAAAACCCATTGCTTCTGGCAGATCAGCTAATAATGAAGGTAAAGGATTTAATTATTTTGCTACCCAGCCAAATGAGTTCAGGGGAGTAATTATTTCTTTAAGTCCTTTTACTACTTTTCTTGGTACTTTACCGATAGGTATTGAATTTTTTAATGATGAAAGACTGGGCCACGAATTTGAATTTGAAAGCATTCGAAATCCTTTTTACACAAATGATGCAAATATTGATTTAAATACAGTCTATACCAGGGGATACTCCATTGCATTAAAGCAAAAGTTTTACAATTCCATGGCCGGTAAATCGCAATGGTATTTTGGCCATGAAATACGCCTGGTTAACCTGAGTCATTTTAATAATATTACGCTGCCCATGTTTCCCAATACCCAGATCAAGGCAAGCGCAACAGAGCAAAGAGCCGAGTATGGTTTAATACTGGGCTTAAGAGTATTTCAAAGAACTAAATCAAAAGGCTTGACCTGTGATCTCTTTGCAGGGTATAATATTGGGGTAAGAGGTTTTCAGGTTGATGAATTATTTCAACCGGCATTTGAAGAAATCAATCAGAAAAGATTTTCCAATACTTATCGCTTTGGAATAAATATTGGTTATCTGTTTACATCAGAAAAGCGATAGTTGCATCATACATTAAAGGATAAATACCTTTCGCGTGAAAAAAGTACATGAAGTAATTCTTAGCCCCGAAGAGGCTTTTGATCAGGATCATTTTATTGATCATCTCTATCAAAAAGCACACATCTCAAAAAATTCCGGAGATGTGATTGTGCCCATCAAACGAAGTATTGATGCGCGTGGCAAACAGGTAAAAGTACGTGTACAGTATGAGTTGCATCCTAAAACTCTTGCCGAAAAACTTATTACATACAATAAAGAAAATTTGCCGGATGTTAACAATGCCCGGCAGGTTATCATTGTTGGCTGCGGACCGGCAGGCATGTTTGCTGCCTTGAAATTAATTGAAGATGGAATAAAGCCCATTATACTGGAGCGTGGCAAAGATGTGCGTGCGCGCAGAAGAGATCTGGCGGCTATCAACAAAGAGCATATGGTTAACCCCGATTCTAACTATTGCTTTGGTGAAGGTGGTGCCGGAACTTATTCTGATGGCAAGCTTTATACGAGGTCAACTAAACGTGGAGATGTAAGAAGAATATTGGAAATTCTGGTGGCCCATGGCGCCAAAGATGAAATATTGTTTGATGCGCACCCACACATTGGTACAAATAAACTACCCAATGTAGTAAGCGCTATTCGGGAAACAATTTTAGCTGCAGGCGGAGAAATTCATTTTGATTCTCGTATAATCGATTTCATGCTTGAGGAAGATAACATAAAGGGAGTTAAGACACAGCATGGTGATATCATTAATGGCGAAGCTGTAATACTGGCAACCGGACATTCGGCCCGTGATATTTTTCATTTGCTGCATCACAAAAAAATTCACATTGAAGCCAAGCCTTTTGCATTGGGTGTGCGTGCCGAGCATCAGCAAAATTTAATTGACCGCATACAATATCATTGTGAAACAGACAGAGGAGCTTATTTACCTGCATCTTCTTATGCTTTGGTGCATCAGGCAAAATTCAAAGGCAAAGAGCGGGGCGTGTTTTCATTCTGTATGTGTCCGGGTGGATTTATTGTGCCTTCAGCAACAGCTCCCGGAGAGGTGGTGGTGAATGGCATGAGTCCTTCAAGAAGAGATTCACGTTTTGCCAACTCAGGTATTGTGGTGGCGGTTAATCTGGAAGATTTAAAGGCCTATGAAAAATTCGGACCCTTGGCTGCGCTTTACTTTCAGCAAGAGATTGAGCAGAAGGCTTGCAGTATAGCCGGAGGGAAGCAGACTGCTCCTGCGCAAGGCTTGCAGGATTTTGTGAATGGGAAGGTGTCTGCCAGTTTATTAGATACTTCTTACCAACCCGGTTTGGCTTCGGTTGATATGCGCGCTGTGCTACCTGATTTCATTTTTGAAAGTTTGCGCGAAGGCTTCAAAGCTTTTGGTAATAAAATGAAAGGTTACCTGAGCAATG
>DAOLDI010000545.1:0-2158 GCA_035327445.1 Cyclobacteriaceae bacterium
CTTTACGTTTTTGGAAGCTTGAAATGCGAAATTTGCAACACGATCAATAATGGTTCCTACTAAATTGAATTTTCTGGCTTCTTCCAAGGAGGCTTTTACCTGGCAAATAATTTCATAGTCACCAATTATTTGAGAATCAAGACCTGATACTACCTTGAAAAAATGTTCTGCCGCATTCTTTCCCTGTAGCGTATAGAAATAATTATCTATGTCCTGCCTGGAAACACTGAGCTCTTCACTTAATAATTGCTGCAACTCTTGTTTGGTGCCGACCACGTAAAACTCCGTTCTGTTACAGGTAGATAGCATCAGAAAATCTTTGAAACCTTTTTTAGCAGCATGCTTGTAGAGCAAAGCCATTTGCGATTTAGTAAGCGCAAAACGACTTCTGGTTTGTGTATCTGCCTTGGTAAAGTTTGTACCAAGAAGTAAAAAACGGTTGATATGATCCTGAAAAAAAGGTGTCAATGCTTCTGAAATATGGGCGCAATATCAGGTAAAAAATGTCATGAAAATATCCTGAAAAGTAACATTAATAACGAATTTAGGCTCAAATTAAATGATTTATACGTAAAAATACCTATATAAGTAGTACCAACTACCGAGCCGTATCGGGTACTAATTCCGTATTCGGTTTATATTTTTTCTTGTTCCATATTCCACTTGCATGCTAATTATCAGGCTAAATAAAATTTAATGAATGCTTCACAACTTAAATGTGGTTAAAGCTCATTGAACATTTACCTTAGCAATTAAAGAGGAATCCTAATGAAGCACACATCAGTAATTTCTGCCTTTATCATGCTCTTCATCATTGTTTTGGGAGCGTGCAAGCAAACAAAACAGAGGGATGAGCAAGAACCCATCAGCATCATCGCCTTCGGTTCATGCGACCATCAGTACAACAAAGAAAAGTTGTGGGATGAAGTACTGGCACAAAATCCACAATTATGGATTTGGGGAGGTGATATTGTGTATGGTGATACCGATAATATGGATACACTCAGAAACAAATATGCCATACAGAAAGCCAATCCGGGCTATCAGCAATTGCTGTCCAGTACAATAATTACCGGAGTGTATGATGACCACGACTATGGCATTAACGATGGCGGAAAATATTACGCACAGAAAAAAGAAAGCCGCGATATTTTACTTGAATTTCTGGATGTGCCTGAAACCGATCCGGTTTGGGGCAGAGAAGGCGCTTATACTGCTTACACTTACGGACCGGAAGGAAAGCAAGTGAAAGTCATTAATCTGGATACCCGGTATTTCAGAGATACCTTATATAAAGAGTACTACATCAATCCGGAAACGGAAAGAAGGGAATACAAATACTTACCTAACGAAGAAGGTGATGTATTGGGCGAAGCACAGTGGCAATGGCTAGAAGAAGAACTCAACAATTCAACGGCTACTTTCAACATCATCAACTCGAGTATACAAGTTATCTCCAGCGAGCATCGTTTTGAAAAATGGGCCAACTTCCCCACAGCACATCAACGTCTATATAATTTAATTGCCGGGTCATCCGCCAAAGGCATTTTCATCATCAGTGGCGACAGGCACATAGCTTCGCTTTCAAAAATTGAATTGGATGGAATGAGTTATCCCTTGTATGATTTAACTGCCAGCGGCTTAACACATACCTGGCGCGAACCATGGCCCGAAGAAAATAAATACCGCGTGGGTGATTTGATTATTCAAAGAAATTTCGGACTTATAAAAATCGATTGGTACAAAGAAAAACCAGCGCTTACTTTGCAGGTAAGAGGACATAATAATGCGGTATTTGAAGAGCATGAGATTAATCTGTTCTGATAAGACTTAAGTATATTTGTTAAAAAAGATTGTTGCTGCATTTTTAAGTTTCACAGTTTAAATCCTGATGGACAACCCCTACCATATTGTTTCTTCTGATTTCAAAAAAATAGTTTTGAAAAAATCGGGCTATGGTTGTGCAAATGTTATCCCTGTGCTTATTGGCTTGCCCTTGGTAATTGGCGGCCTGTATATGTTTCCTTTAACATTAGATCAAGAAATTCACTTTACTTTTCTGGCCTTTTTTATTACCATCTTCGGTTTGTTATTTTTTACGGTAGGTGCTTTTCTTGCTCCTGAAAATTACCGAAGAGTTCCAAACTACATAACATTC
>DAOLDI010000546.1:0-2153 GCA_035327445.1 Cyclobacteriaceae bacterium
ATTGAAGCTGCTTTACAAGCGGATATTGATATACTCTGGATAGGCGCCAGAACAACTGTTAATCCTTTTGCCGTACAGGAACTGGCCAATGCATTAAAAGGAACAGGCAAAATTGTATTGCTTAAAAATCCCATCAATCCTGATCTGGCCTTGTGGATGGGCGCTATAGAACGTGTGCGCAATGCCGGCATCGAGCAGGTGGGCGCCATACACCGCGGCTTTTCTTCTTTTCAGAAATCAAGATTCAGAAATCAGCCGGCATGGAAAATAGCCATTGAACTGAAATCTAAAATGCCTGAGGTTCCTTTGATCTGCGACCCCAGCCATATTGGAGGAAGCAGAGATATGATTTTTGAGATTTCACAAAAAGCACTTGACCTGAGTTATGAGGGATTGATGATTGAAACACATCCTGATCCTGACAATGCCTTAAGCGATGCTGAGCAACAGATTACTCCGGATGCACTGCATAAGATTTTACAGCGATTGCGCATTGCCGAAAAATCTTCTGATGATATACTCTTTATCAATCGCCTGGAAGATTTACGCGAAAAAATTGATGACCTCGACCGCGAACTGCTGGAAATTCTGGCTACCCGTTTGCGCGTAATTGAACAGATTGGCGAATACAAAAAAGATAATAACGTAGCTGTATTGCAATTAGAGCGCTGGAAAGAGATAAGCGAAACAAGACCCGAATGGGCCAAAAGCATGCAACTAAGCGCTGAATACATTCATGAGCTTTATAAAATTATTCATGAAGAGTCTATTCGCATTCAGACAGAAATCATGAACAAAGAAAACGTAAACAAGAATAATGCTGCCGGATAATATTGTAATAACAGATTATCCGGGTACCGACTTGCTGCGGCTTTTCAAAAAAGAGCAGCCTTCTAAAGTAGCCTTGCTGGTGGATGAGAACACGCTTAAACTTTGTTATCCCATCATTCAGGATTCATTACCCGAGCATATCATCATTCAAACAAAAAGTGGCGAGGCAAATAAAAATATCAATACCTGCCAGCACATCTGGACAGAACTAACGCAAAATCAATTTGACCGAGATGCCATGCTGATAGTTTTAGGCGGAGGTTTGCTTTGTGACATGGGAGGCTTTTGTGCGGCCACTTATAAAAGAGGAATCCGTTTTGTTTTTTTGCCTACTACTTTGCTGGCACAATGCGATGCTTCTATTGGCGGTAAACTGGGTATAGATTTTTTGAATTACAAAAACCAGATTGGTTTGTTTCAGGAGCCTGACCTGAATATTATTTTCCCCGGCTTCATTAAAACCTTGCCTGAAAGAGAACTTAAGGCCGGCTTTGCTGAAATCATCAAACATTGTTTGATCTCTGATAAACAAACCTGGGAGGAATTACGCAGTAAGCCTTTCAATAAAATAGACTGGCCCGAAATGGTGAAGCACTCTGCCGAGTTAAAGACAGGTGTAGTTGATAACGACCGCAAAGAAAAAGGACTTAGAAAAGTATTGAACTTTGGCCATACCATTGGCCATGCCATTGAAAGCTATTGCCTTCAAAAAGGTGTTGATTTGTTGCATGGTGAAGCCGTTGCAGCCGGTATATGGACTGAGTCTTTTCTCTCTGCCAAAAAGAATTTACTTTCTGAAAATCGGGCCGGGCAAATACAGGCATACATAGATAACATTTACCCACGCATAGCGCTTGAAAAGCTGGAGATTGAAAAGGTGTGTGCTTATTTATTGCAGGATAAGAAGAACAAAGAGGGCAAAATAAAAGCAGCCATCATTACTGATATAGGCAATGTGCGCTGGGATTTTGAAATTACCCAGGCAGAGGTAGCCGATGCTTTAGAAGCATACCGGCATCAGGTGTAAATGTCGGAGTCATCAGCGATAACTCTTTTTGCTTTGTCAAGTCTTTCTTTGATGCCATCAGCAGCTTTGCTTATTAACTGCTTTGCTTTGTCAGCGTTTCTCCCTGTAAACAGGTAAGCCGCCAGCAAGGCACCCGAAGCGAGACCTAAACCAATTGCTAGTTTTTTTGTAGTTCCCATATGTTGAATATAACTCAAATTCTGTTGCCTTTGTTTCAGTAGCTGTATTTAATTTTTATCGATGCCTGAATAGACCTTAATTTGGGCTTAAATATTTTTATGAAAAGTTCGATTAC
>DAOLDI010000547.1:0-2146 GCA_035327445.1 Cyclobacteriaceae bacterium
ACACTACCAGAAAGTTGCTCAGCTTATCTTCTATGTATAAATCATTCACCATTTTAAGCGCAGCCTTCCTGGTTTCGCCTTGCCTTACAATTAAAATATTGTAATCGCTGAATTTAAAAAGCTCCATGGCATCTGAAACAAGGCCAATGGGAGGTGTATCAATTAAAATGTAGTTATATATCTTCTTCAGCTCATCAATCAATACCGCCATTTGCTCGCCACCCAGCAACTCAGAAGGATTAGGCGGAATGCGACCCGCATCAATCATATCCGGATATCCCTTTTCTGCTTTTATAATCACTTCCTCCCATGAGGCAAAACCTGCCAGGTATTCTGAAAGTCCTTTTGCTGCCCTTATGCCAGAGTAATTGGCCAATTCAGGTTTGCGCATATCAGCCCCGATCAAAATGGTTTTCTTTCCGGATAGCGCCAATGTAAAAGCCAGGTTAATAGAGCAAAAGGTTTTTCCTTCTCCACTAACGGATGATGTGATTACATACACTTGCGGACGTGCATGTTGCTTGCCTGCCAAGAAGCGCAGGTTTGCCCGCACAGAACGAAAAGATTCTGCTACAACCGAACGCGGATATTCCTTTACCACCATCCTGGTTTTAAATTTACTGTGCGCTACATTACCCAGTATGGGCATAACCGTGTGCGCCTGCAAATCATCCTTATCCATCACACGGGTATTGCTTAGGTCTTTAAACAGAAAGAAAAATACAGGCAGCATTAAACCCAGGGCAGCTGCCATAATCAGGTTTTGATTTTTATCAGGACTAACCGGTCGCTTTGAATAGGCAGGATAATCAATAATCTGATAATCTGAACTGGCACTTGCTTTAGAAATATCTACTTCAATTTTTCTGCGAATGAGCAGATCAAACAAGGACTGATTCAGTTCGTACAATCGCTGATATCGGTTAAGCTCTCTGTAGTCACTCTGTACTTCCTGAACAGATTCAAATAAAAAATTTTCCTGGCGTACAAGCTCTCTCAGTTCTTCCTTATTTCTTTCCCTGGCAGTTTTTATCGCTTCAAAAATTCCTAACTCCAGTCTGCGGCTGAGGCTATCTGTTCTGTTAATAAGTGGATTAAGCGCATTGGATTCATTGCGCAGGTGTTTCTCTACCAGTTTTTTCTCAACGAAGCGATTAATCCAGTTTTCAAGCAAGGGTATGTCAAGGCCAACCATACTGGGTGCAAATACTTCAGCACTGGAATTGGCTTTGAAATAATCTTCGAGGTAATTCAGGTATCGCTCTTTCAATGAAATTTCTGTGCGCTGTTTATCCAGTTCATTCAATCGACTGAAAATAAATTCAGAGCCGGCATTTAGTTTCCTGTTTTCAAGTCTTAATCCATCCATCAATTCCTGGTAGTACACGATGGAATCGGTAATGATGGCCATCTGCTTATCAATAAATGCAAGTGTATTATCAAGGGTTTCATTTTTATCTTCTTTGCCCAGTTCTTCTACCGCCTGGTAATAGGCGTGCAAAAATTTGATTTCCCTTTCAGGGGTTTCACTCAGTATGGTTAAATCCAGCATGGCTGAGCCCTTCACTGCCCAAGCGATATTTAGTTTGTTCAGGTACTCCCGCACAAGATCTGACTTCCTGTTGAGCACAAAATAAAACTTGTCATTATGTTCTGGCGCGCCCCAGTAGTTAACAACCTTAAGTTTGGTATTACCCAATTGAATTGTTTCATTATAAGGAAATTGCTTTCCGCTCAGCTCAGCTTTCCACTTGCCCTCATTGATCTTGATTTCGAACTGATACTCATCAATATGGTTCACGAAAATCGGAACTCCATAAGGTGAGTCTGCATCTTCACTTTGCTGCTCAATCAAAACCTGGAAAGTATAACCATAAGCACTTTCACTCACCTTGATAAATCCTTTTGAAAAGTACCTTACACTTAAATCAACTTTTTCCAATGCCTTCTCAAATCTTTTAGGCATGCGCAGAATTGGTATCTCTTCGTAAACCTCTACTACATTGCTCAGAAAGAAAGATGCATCAACAAGACCCGGTATAGGAGAAGTTGATTTGCCAGAAAACTTTTTAGTACTGATACGCGCATTCACCAGGTAGATAGACTTTGAATATCGGCTTAGCGCATAGCCTATGAGAATTCCTAT
>DAOLDI010000548.1:0-2140 GCA_035327445.1 Cyclobacteriaceae bacterium
TTAACAATGCCGGCATACAAGTGAATTACCTGCGCAAGCAGGCCGATGCCATTGGGCCAACCAGGTTTATCATCAATGATTTTAATACCAAGCTAAGAATTCCACTGGCTGAAAATTCAACCTTAGGCATAAAACTTTCAGCTTACAATGAGGTATCAAATTCTACCTATGTGGGGATAACTCAAACCATGTATGACAGGGGAGGAGATGATTTCAGTGTGCTGGTTCCCAATGATGAGTTGGATGTTAACAGGTATTCCTTAAGCTTTTCACATAAACAAGAATTCAGTAAACGCATAAGCCTGCAATCAACTTTGTTTGGGTACACTACCACGCGCAATTGGAGAAGGCAAGATTATGCTTACAATACTTTTACCAATGGTACGCTGAACCCTCCGCCTGCCGACTGGACTGGAGTAGTTTGGGGTGATGAAACAGTTCAGGGTGGAGCAATTTATTTGAGGAATCGTACAGGCAACCGTAACAGGCAGTTTGAAGTTTTAGGTTGGGAACAAAAACTCATACTCAATCAAAATATTGGTACTGTTAAAAATGATATTGTGTTTGGCTACAGGTATATGTATGAACGTGCCTATGAGCAACGCATTAATGGCAGTTCAGCAGATGCACTTTCTGGCACCTTAGTAAGTGATGAAATCAGAACGGGAAATGCATTTAGCTTTTTTGTGCTGGATAAAATCATGCTTTCTGAGAAACTTGAAGTAACACCAGGAGTAAGGGGAGAGTTTTACAATTATGAAAGAGAGATTCTGAGGGAATTAAATGCAGACACCTACCAGGTAGCGGAGAATAATATCGCAGAAATTATTCCCGGAGTAGGAATTAACTGGAGACCATCCGGAAAAATAAATCTATTCTCAGGAGTGCACAGAGGTTATGCTCCTCCCCGCATTAAAGATGCGATTGATTTTACTTTTGAGAATCCTGTACTTCAACTGGAGGCAGAGAAGAGCTGGAATTATGAAATAGGTTTGCGCAGTAACTTGAAAAATGGAATCTACGCAGAGCTTACTTATTTCTACATGGATTTTGATAACCAAATCATTCCCTCCTCACAATCAAGCGGGGGAGTAGGCTTTGGTTTTACCAATGCCGGAAGGACTTTGCACAGGGGAGTAGAAGCCAGTGTGCAAATCAGGAACAAAGAAATATTACAAAGCCAGTGGAAGGCAGGGTTTGATATCAACACGACCTATGTGAACGCCACCTTCAATGCCGACCAGTTTTTGACGCGTTCAGGCGAAGAAGTAAACATTAAAGGCAACCGATTACCCTATGCGCCTGAGTGGACTATCTCTTCGGCTCTAACAATAGAATCTCCTTTCGGCATCGGTTTACGTGTTACCAATAATTATGTAAGTGAGCAGTTTGGTGACCAACTTAATACCATCATTCCTTCTAGTAATGGTCGTATTGGCTTAATTGATAGTTATAATTTGCTTGATGCTAATCTTTATCACCGGGTACCCAAATGGCACACAGTATTTAACCTTTCCGTAAAAAATCTGACAAATGAGCGATACATCGCTTCCAGGAGACCCGAAGGGATCAGGGTAGGAGTTCCCAGAATAATTACTATTGGATTAGATTTTAAAATTTAAATGAAATATTATGAATAGCAGCAATCACGTGCTTCGCATCAGTATACTCTGGATTTTGATTATCATGGGCATGCTCTTCCATCAATTCTTCAGCTTACATAACCTGCGCTTTGGCTTAGATGTAGTAAAGCAGGGCTATGATGCTGTACCCGATATGGAGATGATGAAACGCCTGGGCTTATATCTTTTGCCAACGGTATACATTGCAGGTATTTTGTTTGTTCAAACAAGACTTGTACGTCTTCTAACTTTTATTGCCAGTTTATTTTATACGGCATTTCATAGCTGGCATTTTATTGATGAACTAGGTAAGATGAAAGATTGGGTGCAATGGGTATTGCTTACTTTGCTTGTTGTATATTGTGTACTACTAAACTTAGCTTCATATAAATGGTATAAAGAAGAAAAGGCATAAATAAAAAAGCCACGCAACGCGTGGCTTTTTTCATAAGCTAAGCTTACTTTTTTCTCTTCTTAGCTGCTTTTTTTGCAGCCTTTTTAGCTGGTCTTTTTTTAGC
>DAOLDI010000549.1:0-2137 GCA_035327445.1 Cyclobacteriaceae bacterium
ATCCCTTTGTATTTATATGCAGCAAGGCAAGGAGTTTACAGCTTAAGCTTTGAAAATTTTGATATCCCAGAATGGGAGGGATATCATTTGTTTGATACAGAAACAGGTGAATTTATTTCTGTGCAATCTGGCAAGACCTATCAGTTCCAAGTAAGTGCTGCACCTTATGAGAGCGGTAAAAGATTTTTATTAAGCAGGCAAATAGCTTTGCAAACTGAAAATACAGTACAACTAAGTGTTTATCCGAATCCAGTACAAGATCGTTTATTTATTGAATGGCAGGGACATTCATTGCAAGCTATCAAATTACTTGATGCACTGGGCAGGCAAGTGCAGAGCATAGACTTTAGAGTCGAAAACGGAAAGACTTATGCGGAATTAGATATGCAGAATTTTGAAAAAGGATTCTATTTGTTGCAGTTCCTGGAAGGAAAAAGAGTTAAGACGCACAAGCTTATTAAACAATAAAACCGATTCTCATTGGCATGAAGCATGTTATCCGCGTATTGATTTGTATTAGTTTTTATTTGCTTTTGACCGTTGGCGCCTTTGCTCAACCGGGAGGTGGAGGAGGTCCGGGTGCCGGAGAGCCTGTACCGATTGGTGGCATAGAAGTATTGATTGCTATGGGCGCTTTGCTGGGAACACGGAGACTTTTTAAGCAGCGGGATTGAGATTGGTTGATGTGAAAATGTGGTGAGGTGTTTATGTGTTAAGGTGCCTGTCTGCCTCTGGCAGGGCACTGGCTAGGCGGAGCTCCTGCCTGCCGAAGCGCTCTGGGAAGGCAGGGAAGCCAGCATATAATTTTCTCAATTCACTTCCTTCAATCTCCTTTCTTCATTGATTTCGACTTCTTTTATGTCAATTGATAGAACCTTATCACTTTTTCAGATTGAATAACATTACAATGAGCGCGAGCAGTCTCCTGATGATGGAAACCTGCATGAACGTTTGTAGCTGAGCTTGCTGACTGAGAGGAATCTCTCTGCCTGAGCGCAGTCTCTCAAGACTTCGGGAGGCAGGTCTGCGGTTAAACCTTATTATAACAGTCTATAATCTTTATTTCATTAGTCACAAAAAATCAAAGCCCTGCACATCATCAAATCATTAGGCCGGGGTGGAGCCTTCTAAATCCCTGGCTACCCCTTGATCCCCTAAAGGGGAGCCAGCGCACATGTTCAAATGAATTGCGGGCTGATCCCTTTAGGGAACAAAAGGGTGCGGGGAGGAGAGGAAATACTGAAATCCCAAGCTACCCCTTAATCCCCTAAAGGGGGGCCAGCGCACAATTAAGTAAATCGTGGGGCGGGTCACTTTAGGGAACAAAAGGGTGTGGGGGGTATATTTGAATTTAATTTTTTGTTTGCATATGACTCAACAATCAATGTTTTACGGAGCAAGCCCAGAGATTTTTCGAAAAGCAGTCATGCTTAGAAGCAATGAGACTGAAGCAGAAAAGAAATTATGGAGTCTACTTCGCAATAATCAATTAGATGGCTTTCGATTTCGTAGGCAACATCCTATTTCCACATTTGTTGCAGATTTTTATTGTCATAAGCTTAGATTAGTAGTCGAGGTTGATGAAAAATATCATCTTGGTGACCAACAACAAGAAAAAGATATTTATAGAAATGATTATATGCTTCAATTAGGAATAACTGTGATTCGTTTTTCTGATGCTGAGGTACTAACAAATATTGATTCCGTAATTAATGTAATCAAAGATTATATTCAGCAAAAATCAAAATAAGGTGCAACAAAAAATCAAAGTCCTGCACATCATCAAATCATTAGGCCGGGGTGGAGCAGAAATGCTCTTACCTGAAACCCTCAAGCTGCATGACCAGTCAAAATTTGAATTTCATTATATCTATTTCCTGCCCTGGAAAAATCAGTTGGTACAAGCCCTTGAAGCGGCAGGTGGAAAGGTGATCTGTTTACCAGCTGGCAATAACATCAGTATACTCTTTCAGTATCGTAAAGTCATACAATACATTAAATCACATAACATTCAACTTGTACATGCCCACTTACCCTGGGCAGGTTTTGTAAGTCGCTTGGTCAAAATATTTTGTCCCATTTCTCTCATCTATACAGAACACAACAAACAAGAACGTTATCATTTTCTCACACGCTG
>DAOLDI010000550.1:0-2132 GCA_035327445.1 Cyclobacteriaceae bacterium
ATTGCTGTTAAAGTAATAGCTGAGTAATTTATACTAAGTCATTTAATAAAAGCCACCCAAACACTGGGTGGCTTTTTTGTTCTATGCTTATCTTGGGGTATGCAATTCAGAACCAAAGTTGATATACAAGCAGCTGAGCAAAAAATCCATTTGCAAAGTTCTGTCATGACCATCGGTTCTTGCTTTGCCGATGTTATTGGTGCTGCATTAAGCGGCAATAAATTCAAGTGTCTTGGTAACCCATTTGGGGTTGTATATAACCCCTATTCCATTCATAAGCTGTTGAGATTGGCTTGTTTGAATGATGATGTTGAGCCAGTTGGATATATACAACATGCAGATGTGCATTTGCATTATGATTTTCATTCAGAACTGTCGGCATTAAGTAAAACAGAATTAGCAACACATGTTAGAATCAGAATTTCAGCTGCGCATGAATTTATTAAGCATGCAGAATGGTTGATTATTACTTATGGAACTGCCTGGGTATACCAGTTAAACGATTCGAAGGAGATTGTTGCCAATTGTCATAAAATGCCGGCTACTCTTTTCAACAAACAACTGCTGAGTCAGAAAAAAATTATTGAATCTTTTAGCGACCTGTACGAAATACTCAAACAGCTTAATCCACAAATCAAAATCATATTAACGGTAAGTCCTGTACGACACATGAAAGATACCTTTCAATTAAACAACGTAAGTAAATCTGCTTTGCTCCTCTCCTGTCATACACTTAGTTCTCAGTTTAAGGATGTAAGCTATTTTCCGGCTTATGAAATCCAGATGGATGAACTGCGTGACTACAGATTTTACAAAGCAGATATGTTGCATCCCAATGAAGCAGCTGAACAATATATATGGGAAAGATTTTCTGCAACTTATTTCGATACAAATACAACGCAATTTCTAAGCAAATGGAAAAAAATAAATCAGGCCCTGCAGCATAAAGCTTTTCACAGATCTTCTGCCTTACATCAGCAATTCCTGCAAAATTTATTAACTGAGTTGCAGGAGATCTCCAATATTGTGGATGTTCATAAAGAAATTCAACAAGTGAAATCTCAACTTCTTTAGTCAGCCCAAATGTCAAACAGATTAATACACGCAACGAGTCCTTACCTGCTGCAGCATGCTCATAACCCTGTTGATTGGTTTGAATGGGGCAAAGAAGCTTTAGATAAAGCGAAGAAAGAAAATAAAATCATACTTGTAAGCATCGGCTACAGTGCATGCCATTGGTGCCATGTAATGGAGCGCGAAAGTTTTGAAAATGAGCAGATAGCCACCATCATGAACAAGCATTTTGTTTGCATCAAAGTAGACCGTGAAGAAAGACCAGATATTGATCACTTGTACATGGATGCCGTACAAGCCATGGGCATGCATGGTGGCTGGCCATTAAATGTTTTCTGTACACCTGATCAAAAACCATTTTATGGCGGCACGTATTTTCCTCCGCAAACCTGGACTCAGGTTTTGCAGAACATTCAGCATGCCTATCAGCATAAAAATGATGAAATCATTGAAAGTGCTGAGTCGCTATCAACACATTTGAATCAACAAGGCATCGGCAGGTTCATGCAAAGCAGTGATGCCAAATCTTTGACAGAAAATCTTGAAAAAATTTATCAGGAACTCGCCAAAAAATTTGATCATAAATGGGGTGGTCTTGATAAAGCACCAAAATTCATCATGCCCAGTATATGGCAATGGTTATTGCGATATTGCTACATCAGTAAAAATGAAGAAGCCATAAAACACCTGAAACTCACGCTGAGTAAAATTCAGATGGGGGGCATCTATGATCATATTGCAGGAGGTTTTGCCAGGTATTCGGTAGATGAAAAATGGTTTGTTCCTCATTTTGAAAAAATGTTGTATGATAATGCCCAGCTTTTAAGTTTATATGCAGAAGCCTATCAATTAACGGCTGAAGAAAATTTTAAAACTGTTGTACATGAAACATTTCAGTGGCTTGTGAATGAAATGATGAGTTCGGAAGGCGGATTTTACTCAGCATTGGATGCCGACAGTGAAGGTGAAGAAGGTAAGTTTTATGTGTGGACAGCAAACGAAATTACAGATATTCTGGGTGCAGATGCAGCATCGCTTATCATTCAATTTTATAACAT
>DAOLDI010000551.1:0-2132 GCA_035327445.1 Cyclobacteriaceae bacterium
GTATTTCATACACTGAAGAAAGTGCTGCACGATAAACACCTCTCTACCAACGTGGGTGATGAAGGTGGCTTTGCTCCGAATCTGAAATCAAACGAAGAAGCTATTGAAGTTGTGCTGAAAGCCATTGAAAAGGCAGGGTATAAGCCTGGTGATGATATGTTCATTGCGCTTGATCCGGCTGCAACGGAATTTTACGATTCAAAAACAAAAACCTATCACTTCAAAAAATCATCGGGCAAAAAACTGAAGCCTTTAGAGATGGCCGATTACTGGACCAACTGGGCAAAGAAGTATCCCATCATTTCTTTAGAAGATGGTATGGCCGAAGATGACTGGGCAGGCTGGAAAGCATTAACCGAAAAGATTGGCGATAAAGTACAATTGGTGGGCGATGATTTGTTTGTTACCAATGTAAAACGCTTACAACAAGGTATTGATAAAGGTGTGGCCAACGCCATATTGATTAAAGTAAACCAGATTGGAACGCTCACAGAAACCATCAATGCCGTAAACCTGGCCAAACAAAATAGTTACAAGAGTGTGATGTCGCACCGCTCTGGTGAAACCGAAGACAGCACCATTGCTGATTTAGCGGTGGCACTTAACACCGGGCAAATCAAAACCGGTTCAGCTTCCCGCTCAGACCGCATGGCCAAGTACAATCAGTTGTTGAGAATTGAAGAAGAGTTGGGTGAAACTGCTTATTTTCCAGGAAGGAAAATGTAGTTTGATATAAACTCCCTGGTGCCTTTGTGCCTTGGTGGCTGATAAATGCCACAAAGACACGAAGGCACTAATTTTTTGTTTTTGCGGGCTATTCCTATCTTTACTTTCAACTCAAAGGGAAAAACCATTTTTTAAACTATGCTGCAACGAATTCCCAGGCGCTTCCGTAATTTCTATGTAATTGCCGGCCTTAGTTTTTTTGTCTGGATGCTCTTTCTTGATTCTAACGATTTGATTTCAAGATTCAGGATGACAGCCAAGCTCAGATCACTTGAAAACGAAAAGGCCTATTATGTTGAAAAGATAAATGAAGTACAGCATGACCGTGACGAATTATTAAGTAATAAAGAATTACTCGAAAAATTTGCCCGCGAAAAGTACCTCATGAAAAAAGAAACAGAAGACATATTTGTTTTAGAGCAGGAATGAAAAAAATTGTATTCATTATTTTTTCTGTAGCGTTTATACACTTTGCAGCATTTGCACAAAGAGAAGTTGATGATCGCACAGGCTGGTCTTTAACTGAGCGCATGTACTTTGGCGGTGGCATGGGCCTTAACACCGGGGTTGACGCTTTCGGCAACCGCTTTTTTTATGTGGGCCTAAACCCCATTGTTGGATACATGATTAACAGCCAGCTTTCGGTAGGCACCGGTGTGCTTTGGCAGCACTTAAGTTATACTGACCTTGAAATTACCATTAACCAATACGGTGTTACGCCTTTTGCCCGTTACAACTTCGGGCAAATGTTTGCATACGGAGAGTACATGTACATAAGCACGCCAACATTTTTGAATGTAAACAACCGCAGAAATTTCGACAGGCTTTTGCTGGGCCTGGGCTATACACAACCTCTGGGCAAAAGAGGTGCTATTAATGGTATGGCTTTGTATGATGTTATCTACAACCCTGCCGAACGTGCTTTTACTTCACCCTGGGTGTTCAGGGTGTTTTTTTCATTTTGATGCTTGCTATAAAGCGCCAATTTTATGTGCGTAATTGATTAGTTCAGTTATGCTATTTGCCTGGAATTTTTTCAGCATTCTTTTTCTGTATGTTTCTATAGAATTTTTGCTAACACCCAGATTTTGCGCAATCAAAGTATTGCTTTCACCGCCTGTTAAGCATTTAAGTATTAGAATTTCTTTGTCTGTAAATTTTATTGGCCGATTGCTAGCTTCAACATGCACATGCGCTGATATACTGTTTGATATATAAACCTTTCCGTTCATTACAGCGGTAATGGCACTCTCTATACCATCATCATTTTTTAAGAGATATGCATGTACTCCTGCTTTTAAATAATGATTAATTAATTCAGCACTATCAAATTGACTCAAAACAATAATTTTGATGGCAGGAAACTGCTTCTTTAAGAGCAAGGTTGTTTCATAGCCATCCATTAC
>DAOLDI010000552.1:0-2132 GCA_035327445.1 Cyclobacteriaceae bacterium
GCTGGGGTAAAGCTAAATCCAGTGCCCATGAGGTTGCCATTTGTTGCAGCATCATACCAGTTGACTGTAAGGCCCGCTCCCGGATTATCAACACTTATGGCCGTGAGTGCTTCGCCTGCACAATATGAGTTACCAACAGGATTTGTTGCATCTGCCGGTAAGGGGTTCTCTGTCAATGTTACTGCTATACGATTGGCACTGGCACATCCTGTCGTATTATTAACTACTTCAGCATAATAAGTACCTGCTGAAGCTGGTATGAAAGAATTACCTGTGTGCACTAAATTTCCTGCAATGGCAGCATCATACCAATTAACTGAAAAACCAGCGCCTGGATCATCTACTGAAATTAATGTTAATGGCTCTCCCTGACA
The DNA here is from genome assembly GCA_035327445.1 of Cyclobacteriaceae bacterium. GTDB lineage: Bacteria > Bacteroidota > Bacteroidia > Cytophagales > Cyclobacteriaceae > DAOLDI01. The sequence continues at coordinate 375 of DAOLDI010000552.1, forward strand.
ATAGTCATTGTTTACCGGGTTTGCGGCATCTGGAGGATAAGGATTCTCAATTAAGGTAGCAGCTACACGGTTTACACTAACGCAATTTGTAACGTTGTCCACTAATTCTGCGTAATAAGTTCCGGATGAGGGTGGTATAAACGAAAACCCTGTGCCCACTAAAACGCCTAGACTTGGTGCATCATACCAGTTTACAGTAAAGCCTGCCCCCGGATTATCAACAGCAATAGCAGTTAATGCTTGTCCTTCACAATATTCATTGTCAACAGGGTTGCTGGCATCTGGCGTAACTGGTTCTGTAATGGTAAATGGCCCAACCGCATTAGAACAGTTTGTAGTAGTTTCAGTCACTACTAAGTTATAATCACCAGGACCTAAATTTGAAATATCTTCTGTGTTATTGGTATATCCATTCGGGCCTGTCCATTCAAAAATGTAATTTCCATCGCCACCACTTACTGTAATTTCAATAGAACCATTAGAATTTGCACAGTCAGTGCTGTTAGTCAGGTTGTCGAGGGTAATTGAAATGCCTGTTGCAATACTTTGAATGTTGACAGAAGTAAAAGCAATATCATTATCGTCTGAAACGGTAACGGAGTAATTACCTGCTCTTAACCCATCAAAAAGAATCGGGTCTCCAATATTTACATTAAACCTCTGTTGAATATAAGCTGCCGGACCTACTACTGTTATCGTAATATCAGGAACGCCTGATGTTACTACAACTTCAAATGAACCTGCACTCGGACCAGAAACTGCACCTTCACAAGTTTTCTTAATATTCTGAATGGAGAATACCGGAGCCTGAGCGAAAAGATGTGCAGAACTAAAAACTGAAAATCCTGCAAGCAAAACAAAGCAACGTAAAAAATTTATCATAGATCTCCTTTATCGGATTTCGACTCTAATATGATATGGGCAATACTCTTCATTATCTGTAAACCTTACAATAAGAAGATACTCCCCTGCCTTTATTCCCTCAATCTCTTTTCCTACTATTTGTAATTTATTTTTATTCTCCCTGGTATTTTTATGTAGTAAGTGTAATTCTGTTTTGATGTCCTGATTCAGCTTGATATTTAGCTTGCCATTATCAAGACTGTTTGTAGTGTGGGTAATTGTTAATTCAGGTTCTAAACTTTTACAATCTGGGATAGAATTCTTCTCAGCAACAGGTATATAAATACCCCAATAGAGCAGATTAATGAGAATTATCTTGGTAAGCATACCTATAATAATAAGTTAATGTAGTTCAAAAAATCAATTAATCATTTTATGTAAAGATCAAACATTAAATGACTAAAACAATAAAAATGGGCCTTTTTAGGGGCTTTTACATCATTCGTGTAAGATTTACACTAGAAAATTAAAAAATCAGTACTAAAAATGCTTCCTGTTCAAAATTTCGCTATAAATAACCGCCTTTTTAAGTCCCCCGGCAGATTTAAGCTCAGATAATATCCCACTAGCCGCTGTGTCTGTCTCCTCAACTTCATACTGCATAAAATGCTTGCTACCTAATTCGCTCACACGACCCTTTAAGTCTGAAGTCATCCCCTGAAGATCAGATGTTGCAGCATCTCTCCTGCTTCTTTCAAAAATCTCACCGATCTCCTCATCACTTCGGTAACTCTTATAAGCAGGGGCAGGGGTAGGTTCTGCTTCATAACTTGTATAGGCTGGAGCTGGCGCAGGGCTTGGCTCTTTAGCCTCTAAAATCTCTTTCACTAAATCTTCAAAACTAACCGGCTGAGC
>DAOLDI010000553.1:0-2118 GCA_035327445.1 Cyclobacteriaceae bacterium
AAGCATAAGGCAAATTTTTGAGCTATATCCTCATGCGCTTATCATGCAAGCTGATGAATTGTTCTTACCACGTTACGACTCACTGTTTTTATTTGAGCAAGGCCTGAGACAAAGTAAACTTACCGGAACAGATACCAATTCATGGAATGAAAAGTCATGGGTTGTAGGCATTAAAATCGGTAAAGAAAGTAAAGCGTATGATTGGAACAGGTTAAAGCAAGAACGTATTATCAATGACGCAATTGCCGGAGTTCCACTTGTGCTTATTCTACTGGATGACGATAAAAGCTTTCTGGCTTTTCAAAGACCTGATGAAAATTTCAATTTCAGTTTTGCAGATGGACAATTAAAATCAGGGGCATTTAACTTCAACTTGAAAGGTGAGTCTTTAGGCGCTGCAACAAAGTCGTTAAAGCCCATACTGGCCTACCAGGAATTCTGGCACAGTTGGCAAACATTTCAGCCTGAAACTCAAAAGTATTAAGCAGATTTTCTGTGCAGCAGCTCTTCCTTTTTGATCATTTTAAGGATAAGTGCTCTGTCTTGATTACTTAAAATTACTTGTTGATTTGCATCAGTTCCAGCCAGTTCGGCATAAGAACTAAAGAATCTTAACCTATACTTAAAAATCAATGTGCTGCCGATAGCGTATTTTAATTCTTGAATTGAACTGCTTTCATCTATCCATAAAGCGGCTATTTTACCTCCCTCAGTGCTTCCAGGCATAAAGGGAAACTCGGTAGTCCGCAACTTCCTGAGCAAGTCAGTCATAAACCCTGGCTTTCCTGTTATGTAAATCATTTCCCACATAAAATATACTATGGCATTCTTGTGTTAATGCCCGATTATCTTCTTATAAAATTTGTTTCACAGTGTAATCATTTCTTTTAGTAGTTTTCAAATTCATGCAGGCTAAAAGATTTGCTACAACACTTCAATGCTAATACGCTGCACATCAGCAGATGTTACATCCTTAACCATAATTAACTTTTAATAATTCAATACTTGAAATCAGGTTTTACTTCTCGTATTGCAACATCATACGTTTCACCCTATCGGCCAATTTCTCTGTGGTAAGCTTTTCACGCTGTAAGCGATCAACAATTATGGGGAAGGCAAAAGGAGTAGGTTTTTCAGGTTGAGTTAAAATAATTTTTTGTTGGGCAATACGATGCAATGCTTTACGCATGCGAAGTTCTTCCAACTGGAAATCGAATACTTCTTCATACGCCTGTCTCAACAGCAGGTTGTGATTTTCATAATCATGAAAAACACTAAAAAATAATTGCGAAGAAGCCTGTAGGTGGCGGTCTTTAATATGCTTACCGGGAAAGCCTTTAAAAATCAAACCTGAAATTGCGGCTATGTCTCTGAATCTGCGCCTGGCCATTTCAGTATTATTGATACTTGCCTGAATATCTTTTAACAAATCATCCAACCCCAGCACATCGGCCTCAAGCGCTTCTTGTACAGGTATTTCCTGATCGGAAAGTAGTTCAAAGCCATAGTCATTCATGGCAATAGAAAAAGTAATAGGTTGAACTTTAGCAATACGGTAAGCTACTAAGGCGCCTAATCCTTCATGAACCAACCTGCCTTCAAAAGGATACATCAGCAAATGATATCCTTCTTTGCTTTGAAAATATTCAATCAGAAATTCATTTGATGCGGGTAAATGCGATCTTTCTCTTTGAAGCGCAAATAATGGCTGCAATGTTTTAAGCTCAGGTTGCGGATATTTTTGTTGTGCAACTTCATGAAGTTGATACCTGATTACCTCACTCATTTGTGATGACAAAGGCATTCTGCCGCCCTGCCATGATGGTACTTTGCCACTTTTTCTTTTCGATGGTTTTACCTGTACCACCATGTCTTTGATGCGCACTAACTCCAGATTTTTGCCGGCAAACCAAAATACATCGCCCACATTAAGTCTTGATATAAACCACTCTTCAATGCTGCCTAAATATTTACCACTCAGGTACTGCACATGCATTGAAACATCACCTACAATAGTTCCAATTGACAACCTGTGTAGCATGGCAGTTCTTCGGTTTTCAATTTTATAAACACCTTGCGCTACAATTACCTTTCGGTATTCATCATAACTGCTAAGTG
>DAOLDI010000554.1:0-2109 GCA_035327445.1 Cyclobacteriaceae bacterium
TCTGCATTTTCATCTTTCACGTGCTCACGCAAGGCATCTACATGTTTATTACCACTTAGTACAGATGACTCTTCCACATTGGCCGCATAGATAACAGGCTTGGCGGTTAACAACTGAAGCTCATCAACAAGTTTTTGATCTTCTTCATTGTTGAACTTTAAGGTTCTGATGTTTTTACCTTCAGAAAGAACTTGCTTAAGTTGCTGAAATAACTGGAATTCTTTCTTTGCCTTTGCGTCTCCTGATTTGGCTGTGCGTTCTACCCTTGCAATTTTTTTATCAACAGTTTCCAGGTCTTTAAGCTGAAGTTCTGTGTCTATTATCTCTTTGTCTGATACCGGGTCTACCCTGCCATCTACATGTACAATGTTATCGTTCTCAAAGCAGCGCACAACATGTACAATAGCATCAACCTCTCTGATATTGGCCAGAAACTGATTACCGAGACCCTCACCTTTACTTGCGCCTTTAACCAAACCGGCTATATCTACAAACTCTATGGTTGTTGGTATTACTTTCTGTGGATTAACCAAGCCTTCTAAGATTCTCAGACGCTCATCTGGCACTGAAATTACTCCCACATTTGGCTCTATGGTACAAAAAGGGAAATTTGCTGCCTCAGCCTTATTATTAGAGAGTGCGTTGAATAATGTTGATTTGCCCACATTGGGTAATCCTACAATACCGCATTGAAGTGCCATATATTATCTATTGAAATTAAGGCGGCAAATATAAGCGGCCTGAGGGCTTGAGACAAAAATGAGCGCTTTTAAGTATTGGCAATAAAAAAAGCCCCTCTTCGGGGCTTTTGCTTAGCAGTAAAATTTTAATCCCATTTCAGCTCTGAGTCTTTTGATGGCTCATTAACAACTGTGTCACTCGCTGCATCGGCATGGTTGTCTTCATGAACCCTGTCAAACTGACTAAAGTCCACATCGGGCATCAGCTCATTTTTCACATGGTTTAATGTGTTATTCAAGGCCTCAATAAACTTATTGAAGTCCTCTTTGTACAAGAAGATTTTATGCTTCTCATACACAAATCCATCTTCTTTGAAACGCTTTTTGCTTTCAGTAATGGTTAGGTAATAGTCGTTAGAACGGGTTGATTTTACATCAAAAAAATAGGTCCTCTTGCCGGCCTTCACCTTTTCAGAGAATATCTCTTCTCTTCCGTTTGTTTTGTTGTCTTCCACGATCCTTAAGTTTAGGTTAGGTAAATCAGATGAAAACTTACTAAAAATTCTTTAAAGTTTCTCAATTATAGCTATTTGTTAGGCGTTTTCGCAAATTGCCGTGGTTTAAGAATCGGCCAATTTTGCTGAAATTTTAGGTTTTAGATTATGAAGAAGGTAGAAAAGCTTGATTTTAAGGAGATTAAGAAGTTTGATAACCTGGAGCTTTTAGCCAGGCAGTTAGTTGAGGGATTTATTACAGGCTTGCATAAATCTCCTTATCATGGATTTTCAGTTGAATTTGCCGAGCACAGACTTTACAATGAAGGCGAAAGTACCCGGCATGTAGACTGGAAGGTATATGCCCGCACCGATAAGCTCTTTACCAAACAGTACGAAGAAGAAACCAACCTGAGGTGCCAGATTGTAATTGACAACTCTGCATCTATGCACTACCCTGTGCCAGGAAAAGACAAATTGAAATTCAGTGTATTTTGCGCAGCAGCCATAGCCTACTTGCTGCAGAAGCAGAGAGATGCTGTAGGCATTACTATTTTTTCAGACAGGGTAAACTACGCCAGCCAGGTAAAGGCAACGGCAAGTCATTTGAATAAGCTCTTGCAAACGCTTCAGCAACTCATTGAAGAAGAGCCCTCAGGTAAGGCTACCGATGTAGCCGCTGTGATTCACGAAATTGCTGAGACCAATCACAGGCGCTCGCTCATCATCATCTTTAGCGATATGTTTGAAAATTCAGGTAATCAAACTGAACTGTTCAAAGCTTTACAACACCTGAAGCATAACAAACATGAAGTCTTGCTTTTTCATGTGGCGGAATATGAAAGCGAATTTGCTTTTGAATTTGAAGACAGGCCGCATAGATTTATCGACCTTGAAAGCGGTGATAAAATTGAACTCAACCCTGGTCAAATCAA
>DAOLDI010000555.1:0-2100 GCA_035327445.1 Cyclobacteriaceae bacterium
GGTGGTGCAGGTAAAGAAAAGAAAGGCACAGAGAAATCAAGAACACCCGTGCTTGATAATTTTGGGCGCGATTTAACCCGCCTGGCAGAAGACGGCAAACTCGATCCTATAGTTGGAAGAGAAAAAGAAATTGAGCGCGTGGCGCAAATTCTTAGCCGCAGAAAAAAGAACAATCCTATCTTAATTGGTGAACCCGGTGTAGGTAAAACGGCAATTGCCGAAGGTTTGGCCTTGCGCATTGTTCAGAAAAAGGTTTCGCGCGTACTTTTTGGTAAGCGTGTAGTAACACTTGACCTGGCTTCATTGGTTGCCGGCACAAAATACCGCGGCCAATTTGAAGAGCGTATGAAGGCCGTGATGAACGAACTGGAAAAATCTGCTGATGTAATTTTATTCATAGATGAATTGCACACCATTGTTGGTGCAGGTGGCGCATCAGGTTCTTTAGATGCATCCAATATGTTTAAGCCTGCACTATCAAGAGGTGAAATTCAATGTATAGGCGCAACAACTTTAGATGAGTATCGCCAGTATATTGAAAAAGATGGTGCATTGGCCAGAAGATTCCAGATGGTAATGGTTGACAGTACTTCACCAGAAGAAACACTTCAGATACTTGATAACATCAAAGAGAAGTATGAAGAACATCACCATGTAATTTATACCAAAGAAGCATTGGAGTCTTGTGTAAAACTGTCTGACAGATATATCAGCGATCGCTTCTTGCCAGATAAAGCCATTGATGTAATGGATGAAGCCGGTGCACGCGTGCACATCAACAATATTCATGTACCTGATGATATTATCAAACTGGAAGAAGCCATTGAAGATGTGAAGAAAGAAAAGAACCGCGTGGTGAAAAGCCAAAAGTATGAAGAGGCGGCACAGTTAAGAGATAAAGAAAAGAAATTGATAGAGCAGTTGGATATTGCCAAAGCCAAATGGGAAGAAAAAACAAAGTCAGAGAGATATACAGTTACTGAAGACAATGTGGCTGATGTAATTGGCATGATGACAGGCATTCCTACCAATCGCATTGCGCAAAAAGAAAGCAGCAAGTTACTGGGCATGGCCGATCAGTTGAGCGGGAAGGTAATCGGGCAGGAAGAGGCTATCAAGAAATTGACCAAAGCCATACAGCGTACTCGTGTGGGCTTAAAAGATCCGAAAAAACCAATCGGTTCATTTATTTTTCTTGGACCAACCGGTGTAGGTAAAACTGAATTGGCAAAAGTGCTTGCTACTTATCTGTTTGATAAAGAAGATTCATTAGTTCGTATCGATATGAGTGAATACATGGAGAAGTTCTCTGTATCACGATTGGTTGGAGCGCCTCCGGGTTATGTGGGTTATGAAGAAGGCGGACAGCTTACTGAAAAAGTAAGACGCAAGCCTTATAGCGTGGTATTGCTGGATGAAATTGAAAAAGCTCACCCGGATGTATTTAATATTTTATTACAGGTATTGGATGATGGAATTCTTACTGATGGTTTAGGCAGAAGAGTTGATTTCAGAAATACCATTGTAATCATGACTTCAAACATTGGTGTGCGCGATCTGAAAGATTTCGGCAGCGGAATTGGTTTTGCTACACAAGCCAAGCGTGAGAATGAGGAAGACATCATGAAGTCGACCATACAGAACGCATTGAAGCGGGTGTTCAGTCCTGAGTTTTTGAACAGGCTTGACGATGTGATTGTATTCAACTCATTGCAGCGCGAGCACATTCATAAGATTATCGACATCAGCCTCAAGAAAGTATTTGAAAGAATACTGGCGATAGGCTACCATGTTGAGCTTACTGATAAAGCCAAAGACTTTTTATCAGAAAAAGGCTACGACCAGCAATTTGGTGCAAGGCCATTGAACCGCGCGATACAAAAGTATCTGGAGGATCCAATCGCTGAAGAAATTCTGAAGGGAGAAATTCAGGAGGGTGGTTACATTATTGCTGATTACGATGAGAAAACAGAAGGCATTGTAATCAAGACCAAAAAGTCGAAGCCTTCTTCTAAAGAGAAGAAGGAGGAGAAGTAAATTGTATTATTACTATTTAAGGATATTAAAAGAGGCTTTATGCCTCTTTTTTATTTACAACAT
>DAOLDI010000556.1:0-2099 GCA_035327445.1 Cyclobacteriaceae bacterium
CCTCGGCGTCGGGCAGCCGGTTCAGGGCGATTCCATTTACAATGGCGCATTAGATAATGCCAGTGGTACGGCAGCTTTACTGGAAATAGCCAAAGCATTTGCTACGGGTAAAACACCTGAACGTACGGTGGTCTTTCTTGCGGTAACCGCAGAAGAGCAAGGCCTATGGGGTTCTGCCTGGTATGCTGAAAATCCGGTGTATCCCAAAGAAAGAACGGTAGCCAACATCAATATGGATGGTATCAATCCTTATGGCATCATGCATGATATTGTATTGGTGGGCATGGGGCAATCAGAGCTGGAAGATTATTTGCGTGAAGAAGCTGAGAAAGCGGGCAGGTATGTTTCTCCTGAGCCAAATCCGGTAGCAGGTTATTACTTCCGTTCCGATCATTTCAACTTCGCCAAAGTGGGTATCCCAGCCTTATACACCAGCACCGGAACTGATCATCATGAAAAAGGTCATGCTTATGGCAAGCAATTGCAGGATGAGTACACAGCCAAGTATTATCACCGTCCTTCTGATCAATATGATACTGAGCGCTGGAATCTGGATGGCGCAGTTGATGATGTGCTGCTCTTATTCAACGTGGGTAAACGCATTGCCAATACAGATCAGTGGCCATCATGGAAGGAAGGTTCAGAGTTTAAAGCAGTGCGTGATGCCTACATGAAGAAGTAAAACAGTGCATTTGTGTGTGAGTTAATACACATGATTGCTTCACATTTTCTGTTGTAATTGTTTTATTCATTGTAATGCGTTTATCTTTGCAAGAACAAACTTTAAAGTTTTACAAAAACACTAAGAACTATGGCAAAGAAAAAAGCAAAGAAGGCAGCCAAAAAACCTGCGAAGAAAGCAGCGAAGAAGGTTGCTAAGAAAGCTGCAAAAACGAAAGCAGCTAAGAAGCCTGCGAAGAAAGCAGCGAAAAAAGCAGCTAAGAAAAAAGTTGCTAAGAAAGCAGCAGCTAAAAAGCCTGCTAAAAAAGCAGCTGCAAAACCTGCCGCTAAAAAGCGTAAGCCTAAAGCAAAGAAGAAAGCAGCTCCTGCTCCAGCAGCAGCCCCTGCTCCAGCACCAGCTGAAGGTCAAGGTACATTGGGTTTATAATCCAAGCAGCACATTGATGAGACAGCCATGCCAACGCGTGGCTGTTTTTTTATGCACTAATCCGGTAGGTACCACTCGGCAAAGGACTTAACCAGTCCTACCAAGTGTTAGTTAATAAGCGGCATTCTCGTTATTTTTGGGCCTTTCGTAGAAATTATGAGCACAAAGACGATCAGCAGCGATAGCAACATCAAGCAAGAAAATACCGCTTCAGCATTTCCAGTGCAGGAGCCCTATCAACCCAAACATAAAATCAGAATTGTAACTGCAGCCAGTCTGTTTGACGGCCACGATGCGGCCATCAACATCATGCGCAGAATAATACAGGCAACAGGCTGCGAAGTGATTCACCTGGGGCACGACCGCAGTGTAGAAGAAGTGGTGAACACCGCCATACAAGAAGATGTGCAAGGCATTGCCATGACCAGCTACCAGGGTGGGCACATGGAGTATTTCAAATACATGTATGATTTGCTGCAGGAACGCGGAGCCAAACACATCAAAATCTTTGGTGGTGGCGGTGGCGTAATTCTGCCCGATGAAATTAAAGAACTGCACGAGTATAGCATCACCCGCATTTACTCCCCTGATGATGGCCGCGCCATGGGCTTGCAAGGCATGATCAACGACCTGGTGAAGCAATGTGATTTCCCGCTCGGAAAAGAATTGAACAACGAATTAGAAGGGCTGGAAGAAAAAGATACCGTGGCCATTGCCAGACTCATTTCAGCAGCTGAAAATTTTGGTGATAAGCACAACAAAATATTTGATCACATTCACCAACTGGCAGCGAAAAGCAAGGCCCCTGTATTGGGTATTACCGGTACCGGTGGTGCAGGTAAATCATCTATGGTAGATGAACTCGTACGCAGGTTTTTGGTGGATTTTGAAAACAAAAGCATCGGCATTGTTTCGGTTGATCCCTCTAAACGCAAAACCGGTGGCGCATTGCTGGGCGACCGCATCCGCATGAACGCCATCAACCACAAGC
>DAOLDI010000557.1:0-2093 GCA_035327445.1 Cyclobacteriaceae bacterium
TCGAACCCTTCTTTAGAGGCAAAAATGCCGGTAAATACATAGGCTATGGCCTGGGATTACCACTCGCACAAAAAATAATCCGTCTGCACAAGGGAGAAATCACCATTCAGAGCGAACAGAACAAGGGAACGGTGGTTTCCATCATGTTTACGAAGAATACATTAAAGAATTTTAATCTAAATTCTTAGGAAATTTTAATGTTACATTAAGGTTCCTTTAATGTTGCCGGGGTTTATTGCATGTATCAAATGTGCAACTAAAGCAAAGCCCTATGAAAAATGTACTGATTCCCACCACTTTAAAGCCAGACACGCTGAAAGCGATTAAAACGGCTGTAAGAAACGCTAATGGCGAGAACATTAAAATTGTTCTGCTCATGTTATCTGAAATGCCTGACGGTATTTCAGATTTGCTGTTCACCATAAAAGCAACATATGAAACTACTGTTAATGAACAGCGCGTATTAGATGAATGCAGAAAGTATGTTAAAGATTATGAAAAGATATACTTACAGGTGCACCATCAAACCGGTATTTCAGCGCCTTTGTTGAAAAACATTATGCACCATCATGCGGTAGGGCTTGTAATTTTAACACCCTCTTTTAAAGCTGAGACAAAAAGCATTTATCGCCATACTACAGCTTTACTTAATAATTGTGATTGCCCTATACTGCACCTGACTGAGAAGGTAGAAGAGCTTGTGCTAGACCAGGCCATATTTGTTCAGAACGCACCAACCAGAATTTCTATGGAAGAAGTGCAGCAAATGATGAGAAAAGAATTCGATTTGCGTGTAGTTAGCCAGGCAACCTTAAAAGAAGGTCAGAATCCTGAAGACTTAAGTCCGGTGTTGGTAGAAACCATAGAGAAAAATCATATTGATCTGCTCATAGAAACCCGCAAACCTGAAAAACCAAGAGTTCGCGCCAGTAAAAATGGACAATCAAATACTTTAGCTGAAAAACTTGGTGTACCCGTATTGACTTTATTCGAGAATTAAGAAAAACACAAATCAAAAAATTATGCTTTTAAGAAAAGACATACCGTTGAAATACGTGCTGGGGAAAATCAGATTTGAGTTCTTCTTTATAAGTGTGTATGCAGTAGCCATGGGCCTTGTACACAATTACCTTAACTTAAATCACATCACAGTGCCCATAGCGGTGCCTGCAATTGTAGGTACAGTTATATCACTATTGCTTGCCTTTCGTTCTAACCAGGCATATGACCGTTGGTGGGAAGCAAGAATAATTTGGGGAGGTATTGTGAACGATTCCAGAACTTTGGTGAGACAAGCCATCACGTTTTATAAATCTGATTCAATAGAAGATGCCAATGAGTTCAAAGAAAGAATGGCCTTAAGGCAAGCAGCATGGTGTTACAGCCTGGGCAACTTTCTAAGGAACCAGGATGCCCTTAGCACAACCAGAAGATTTCTCTCTGAAGAAGAGTATCGCTTTGTATCAAGACATACGCATGTGCCCAATGCATTACTCATGTTACATGGCCGTGATATCAGAAGAGCTTTGCAGGAAGGCAAAATTAACAGCTTTCAACAAGTAGAAATGGACAATACCATTACAAGACTTTGTGATGATATGGGTAAGTGTGAGCGTATAAAGAATACTATCTTCCCAACTACCTATAGCATTTACATCAACTTTACTTTGTATTTATTTGTAATGTTATTGCCTTTTGGCCTTACAGAGTACTTTGGATTTATCACTGTTCCTTTAGTTGTTACCATTGCCTCTGCATTTTTCTTAGTAGAAAAGATGGCCATTCATTTGCAAGATCCATTTGAAAATAAGCCAACAGATACGCCTGTTACTACTATATCGCGTAGTATTGAAATTGTATTGCGCCACATGGTAGAGGAAAACAGAGATGAAAACAACTTAAGCAACATAGAAATTGAATTGCCTAAAATGCAGGGATCATTTTATGTGCTTTGATAGATTTTATTAGAGGTTGTATCAACCCATATTTAGAAACAGAAAGGGCTCAGTGTTGAGCCCTTTCTTGTTGAAATCATTATTCAATTATTTTCTTGACCAAGGCTTCTTCAAAATCCCAGAAAACTTTTCGAAGCT
>DAOLDI010000558.1:0-2090 GCA_035327445.1 Cyclobacteriaceae bacterium
CAACTGCAGGGTTAACACTTGCAGGTTTAACATTTACGCGTACTGCATCTTTTGCTTTATCGTATCCGGCCATGTTACCACCTATAGAAGGATCGCTGTACAGAATGAGTGTCCACTCTGCCTCACCAGGAATGCTGAGCAACATGTAGTTACCTTTTTTTACGGTAGTACCGGCCACTTTTACATCATCTGAGAATGTGATAACAGTTCCATTGTTGGCACCTGTTCTCCAAAGCTCACCATAAGGTACCAAACCATCGGCTCCGTAAATTTTACGGCCTCTCATTTTAGGTCTCCAGTAGTCGATGCTTACATCAGTAAGACCTACAGTAGTGCTTGCACTGGCTTTTGCACTGGCCTGGGGTGTTTGAATCTGTGCTTCTGCAATTAAGCAAATCATTGCAAAAAACACGCTTAAAAAACCATATAAGGACTTTTTCATATTGTTTTAATTTAGTTTTGTGTTGGGCGTCAAAAATAGAAATTCTTTCCATTAGCCCATCAATTATTTACAAATGAATAAGCTTAGGGCTGATTACTACCAGCAAGAAGATGTTTGCCTGATTGCCCGCGATTTACTGGGAAAAGTGATTGTAAGCAGGCAGGGAACTCGCATTAGTTCAGGTATAATTGTAGAAACTGAGGCTTATTCATTTCTGGAACGCGGCTGCCATGCTTATCAGAACAAAAGAACTCCCAGAACAGAAGTCATGTTTGCCCCCGGTGGGCATGCTTATGTCTATTTATGCTATGGTATGCATCATTTGTTTAATGTAGTAACCAATAAGAAAGACATTGCTGAGGCTGTGCTGATACGTGCCATTGAACCTTTGGAAGGGATAGATTTAATGCAGCAACGCAGGGGAAATGTGAAATCGAAATACTTATTGAGTTCAGGTCCGGCCCGACTGACAAAAGCTTTAGGTATTGATTTAAAACATAACACTATTGACCTTTCGGGTAACCAGATATGGCTTGAAGACAGGAATATAAACTACAGCCCTAAAGAGCTGAGCGCAACACCCAGAATTGGCATTGATTATGCAGGCGCTGATGCTAAGAAACTTTGGAGGTTTATTGTTAAAAGCAATGAATGGTTAAGTAAAAAATGAGGAGATAATTATTTAACTGAATAAAATTCCATTTATCTGATTTGAGGTCATACCTTATTTTAAATTTTTAGTGCATGAATTATTTTTTCAAATTGCAACAGTAATCTTGTTATGAAGCATCTATTAACTCTTTTATCAGTACTCATTTTCCAAACTGCATTAAACGCGCAAATAATACCGCCTAATGCTTTTCAGCAGCTTAACAGTGCATATGATGAAGCAAATCCTGTTCTGCATCCGGATAGCAAGACATTATACTTTACCATAGCGCATCATCCAGACAATATAGGCGGAAAAAAAGATCCGGGAGATATCTGGTACAGCAAGCTTCAGGAAGATCAAACATGGTCTGCACCCATGCATGCCGGTGCAGCGCTTAATAACAGGCAATACAATGCAGTAGCGGGATTCTCGGCTGATGGCGCCATCATGTACCTGCATAATCATTATACAAGTTCAGGAGAAGCAGCGCGCACACAAGGTATTGCCATGTCGCGCAGAACAGCAGCGGGCTGGTCGGCCCCGGAGAATATTGCTATTCCTTATTTTTTAAACAGGTCGGCCATACAATCCGGCAGCATTTCAGGTAGTGGAAAGTATTTTGTTTTTGCGGCAGATTCATACGGCAGTTTTGGTGCAGAAGATTTGTATGTATGTACTTATCAAAACGGTCGCTGGTCTGAACCTTGCAACCTGGGAGTAATTATTAATTCAGCATTCCAGGAGATGAGTCCTTTTTTAGCGGCAGATGATGTGACACTATATTTCAGCACAAACGGCAGAGGAGGAAAGGGAAGCTTTGATGTTTACACCAGCACACGTTTAGATGATAGCTGGACCAACTGGAGCATACCACAAAATCTGGCAGCAGTAAATACCAGTGGCAGAGAATTATTTTTTACACTTTCAGCTGATCATACATTTGCTTTGTATACAAGCACCCAAAACAGCGATGGTTATGGTGATGTAAAATTTTGG
>DAOLDI010000559.1:0-2076 GCA_035327445.1 Cyclobacteriaceae bacterium
GTAATTGCTCAAGTTCCACCATTAAAAATCTTAGGATTTTAAAGTTATTTATTCGCTTGAACATTCAAGCTGTTTGTTGATTAATATCTTTGTGCACACTAACAATCGTTATGGAAATCGCGTCTAAACTTTCTTTTGAAAATACTGAAGTAGCCTTTCAGGCCAAGACAGATAAAGAGCTTCGCAAAGCCAATTTTATTTTTTCAATCGTTAAGCATCATACTATAGCGCAAATAGCAACAGGTGCGGTAAAACTTGGGCTCGCCTTGCGTTTGCCCGTGAAGGGATTAATTAAGCACACAGTTTACGATCACTTTTGTGCAGGTGAAAATATTGAACAAAGTCTGCAGGTGATGGACCACATCGGACAGTTTGGCGTTCATTCAATTCTGGATTACTCGGTTGAAGGCGAAAAATCTGAACAAGGTTTTGAGCTTGTGGCACAAGAAGTAATTCGAACTGTGCATGAGGCAAAGAAAAATTCAAATATGCCCTTTGCAGTTTTTAAAATGACTGGCCTTGCGTCCATCGATTTACTTGAAAAAATTAATGCAGGTAAAAGTTTAAGTGAAGCAGAAGAAAGTGCCTGGGAAAAAGTTAAAGCGCGTGTTGACCGAATCTGTAAAACTTGTTTTGAACAAGACATTCCTGTACTAATTGATGCTGAAGAAACCTGGATACAAAATCCGATTGATGCATTGGCATATGAGATGATGCGCAAGTACAATGAAAAGAAAGCAATCGTTTACAATACCTATCAGCTTTACAGAAGAGATTCTTTGGCAAATCTGCGCAATGCTTTTCATGAAGCGGCTATGCACAATTATTTTTTAGGTGCCAAGCTGGTGCGCGGAGCTTATATGGAAAAAGAACGTGAGCGTGCAAAGAAAATGGGATATGCTGATCCTATTCAACCCAACAAAGAAGCTACTGATGCCGACTACAACAAAGCACTTGCGTTTTGTGTTGACAATAAGCAACGCATTTCATTTGTAAGCGGATCGCACAATGAATACAGCAACCAATACCTGGCTGTGTTGATGGAAAAGCACAGTTTGAATATGCATGATAAGCGTGTGTGGTTTTCTCAACTGTATGGCATGAGCGATAACATCTCTTTCAACCTGGCCAAGGCAGGTTATAATGTAGTGAAGTATTTGCCTTATGGTCCGGTAGAAAAAGTGATGCCCTACTTATTCAGAAGGGCAGAGGAAAATACTTCTGTAGAAGGGCAGAGCAGTCGCGAATTGGATATGATCAGGAGGGAGTTGAGGAGAAGAAAGGAATCCCGCTAATCAATACTTTAAAATATCATTCAAGGTTTTTGTTGCAGTTTCAACTGCATGCTTGTCAACAACACCAATTTTATTGACCAATCGCTCCTTTGAAATGGAGCGAATATGAAAGACCAGTACTTCTGATTCCTTTTTTAAACAATTGCTTTTTGTGGGACTTATTATCGGATTTCCTTTGTACTTTTTTATACGCGTTGTTAAAGGCATTGCAATAATAACCGGCAGGTATTCATTCAATAAATTTCCGCTCACTATCAACACCGGCCTTAGTCCAGACTGTTCACCTCTTTTGATAGGATTTAAATCAGCATACCAGATTTCTCCTTGTTTCATTTTTCCAATTGCTTCAGGTAGTCAACCATGCCTTCTTCTGCGATGGATATAATATCATCATCTTCTGTAGCTTTTTTATACGATTTGATGTACTCAGCTTTTTCAAGATGTTCCAGATAAAGGCGCAAAGCATTTTCGATCAACTTGTTTTTAGGAAGCGACAGTGCTTTGGCTTTTTCTGAGAGTTTTTGTAACAAATCTTCTGGCAGGGTGCTTGTGAAGGTTGACATATCAATCTTATTTATATATTACAAATATAAAACTTAAATAGTAGTGCCTGAGCATTTACAGTCCTGATCTAGGTTCTGGTAGTAATTTGCTGCATTTTTTAGCCGAATTATTCTCTTATTTTTGCCCAAAATTGATAGAAATGCAATTGAGCGAACAGGAAATCATCCGCAGACAAACCAGAGAAGAATTGGAGAAAATGGGTATTAATCCATACCCT
>DAOLDI010000560.1:0-2076 GCA_035327445.1 Cyclobacteriaceae bacterium
GATCTGAATGATGGAAATTTGTTGACCTTGCATGAAGCCAATCGCAAACACAAATTCAAATATTTAAGCATTGATGAAACAGGCACACAAGTCGCTTTTGTTGCTGATTTGGATACCACCAAGGCATTGCTTCGCACACCACAATTATTCTATTGGAAAAAGGGAGAAGCAAGTGCAAGTGTGATTGCCAATGAAAAAACGGGCGGAGTTCCGGCTAACTGGTATATCTCTGATAATTTCAATCCTTACTTTTCTAAAGATGGATCTAAGTTATACTTAGGCATCAATCCTGAACCCATCGTACAAGACACCACTTTGCTGGCGGAAGAAATTGTAAACGTAGAAGTATGGCACTGGCAGGATGATTACATCTACCCCGAACAAAACCGCAGGGCCGACCGTGAACGCAGAAGAAGTTATACTTCGGTAATACACCTTCAAAATAAACAACTGGTTCAATTAGGTAAAGAAGCCATTTCAGATATTGAAATTGGCCATGAAGGCAACGCCCTATTTGCTTTGGGTAATGATGACCGCGCTTACCGCATGATGCGCACCTGGGACATCAGCGCTTTCCATGATTTGCATTTGATTGATCTGCGCGATGGCAGCAGCAAAGTCATTGCAAAAGAAATTAAAGGCAGATCAAGTCTTTCGCCTGCAGCGCAATATGTGTACTGGTACAGCAGTCCCGATACGGCCTGGTTTACTTACCACATAGCCAGTGGCAAAACAGTAAAGCTAAACCAAGGCATGAAAGTATCTTTTGCAGATGAAGAAGATGATCATCCTGATTATCCTTCTCCTTATGGCATGGCCGGCTGGACAAAAGATGATGCACAGGTTTTGATTTATGATCGCTATGATATCTGGGCTTTTGATCCGCAAGGAAACAAAGCGCCCCTAAACCTTACTAAAAACGGAAGAGATAAAAAACTGAATTACCGTTATGTCAATCTTGATCGGGAAGAGCGCTTCATCGATCCGGACAAAGAGATGTTACTAAGTGCATTTGATGAACGCAGCCGCGCATCAGGCTATTTTAAATTTTCATTGAAAGATAATCGCTTAACACAGTTGTTGATGAGCGATCACCGTTATGCCGGTATTGAAAAAGCAAGAGAGGCAAATACTTACATGTACACCAGAGAAAGCTTTGTAGAGTTTCCTGATTTATATGTGGCAGATTTGAATTTCAGCAGACCCAGAAAAATTTCTGAGGCCAATCCGCAGCAGAAAAATTACAACTGGGGTACAGCAGAGCTGGTAAGCTGGAGATCATTGGATAATATTCCACTGGAAGGAATTCTTTATAAACCTGAAAACTTTGATCCGAATAAAAAGTATCCGATGATTGTGTTTTACTATGAGCGCTATTCAAACGGCTTGCACCAACATCACAAACCAGAACCTATACGTTCAGCGGTGCACCGCAGCATGTATGTAAGTAATGGTTATTTAATTTTTGTTCCGGATGTAGTTTACCGTGTGGGCTATCCCGGTGAGAGCGCATACAATTGCATTATGCCAGGTGTTACCTCTTTAATAGAAGCTGGCTTTGTTGATGAGAAACGCGTGGGCATTCAAGGCCATAGCTGGAGTGGTTATCAGACAGCCTACATACTTACCAAGACAAATTTATTTGCCGCAGCAGAAGCGGGCGCCATTGTAGCCAACATGACCAGCGCTTACGGAGGCATAAGATGGGAAACCGGTTTGGCGCGTATGTTCCAGTATGAGAAATCACAAACACGATTAGGCGGATCGCTTTGGGAAAAGCCGATGCTGTATTTAGAGAACTCACCATTGTTCAATGCACATAAAATTGAAACACCTTTATTATTAATGCATAATGATGCAGATGGACATGTGCCCTGGTACCAGGGCATTGAAATGTATTTGGCCATGCGCAGGCTCGACAAAGCCTGCTGGATGCTGAATTACAACGGTGAACCTCATTGGCCGGTGAAACGCGAGAACAGAATTGACTTTCAAACGCGCATGATGCAATTCTTTGATCATTATTTAAAAGGATCGCCCATGCCTGTGTGGATGCAGAGAGGCGTACCTTCTATT
>DAOLDI010000561.1:0-2074 GCA_035327445.1 Cyclobacteriaceae bacterium
ACAGGTTACGATGCCAAAAGACTGAATATGTTGCTGGCTGTGTTGGAAAAGAGATGTGGTTTTAGGCTGGGTACACAAGATGTGTTTATCAACATGGTAGGCGGATTAAGAGTGGAAGACCCGGCCATTGACTTAGCGATTTGCACTGCGATAATTTCTTCGCTGAATGAAATTCCTTTAGATGACAAAACCTGTTTTGCCGCTGAAATTGGTTTAGGCGGAGAACTAAGAGCCGTTAACCGCATTGATCAGCGTATAAGCGAAGCAGAAAAACTGGGCTTTAAGGAAATCTACATCTCCAAGTACAGCAGTAAGTCGCTTGACCTCAAGAAACTCAACATTGAGGTAAAAGCTTTTGGTAAGTTAACAGAGGTTTTTGCTGATTTATTTGGATGAGGTTTTACAAAGATCAAACTTTGCAGCTTCAATAATATCATGGAGCAATTTTTTACAGAAACCTTTGGCATTAGTCGTGACGCTTTTGCTTATGTGCTTTTACCCCTGCTGATATTTCTGGCCCGCATCACAGATGTGTCCATCAACACCATCAGAATTATTTATGTGTTAGGTGGCAGACGTTTAATTGCTACCGCATTAGGTTTTTTTGAATCACTTATCTGGCTGATGGCCATCAAACAAATTTTTACCTATGTAGATAACTGGGCGGGCTACCTAGCCTACCCCGCAGGTTTTGCCGCGGGTATTTTTGTGGGCATGTTGATTGAAGAACGCATTGCCTATGGCAAAGTGATCGTGCGGATTATCACCCGCAAAGATGTTTCTGAATTGATTTCATTTCTCAACCTAAACAATTTCCGGTTCACACGTGTAAATGCCGAAGGTCCTGACGGACAGGAGAATCTGGTATTTACCGTACTGGAAAGAGAGCGATTGGATGATTTGCTTGTAAAAATGAAAGAGATTTTGCCCACTGCATTCTTTACCGTAGAAAAAGTAAACCGCGCAGCTGATGGTGGTACAGTGGTGCAGGAAAGCACCCGCTGGAGCATTGGCAGTTGGTTGAGAGGCGGAAGAAGGGATTAATAAATAGTCATCATAGCTTCAAAGTACAGGGTTTAAACCTCGTGCTATGTTGAAATAATTTAATGTATGTTCCCCTGCAATCCCCCGGTATGAATACAAAGAATTTTTGAGCCCCTCTTAAATTTGTCCTGCCTGATTAAATCAAAAACTCCGAACATCATTTTTGCGGTGTAGATAAAATCAAGCTCAACCTGGTTTTCAGTTTTAAAATCATGCATGAACTTGAGTAATTGCTGATTGGATTTTGCGTATCCGCCAAAATGATACTCCGCAATCAATTGCCATGATTCACATGCTGTACTGTTCAAATATTTTTTGATTTCATCAACTAAAAATTCTCCTCCTTTTAATACTGCAAAGCCTAAAACTTTTTTGCTGCCTTTAAAACCATTGATGAGTCCGGCCATGGTGCCGCCTGTGCCCACAGGCACACAACAATAATCAAAGTCTATGCTTCGCTCAAGATGCTGTGCAAACTCTGCAATACCTTTCACAGCTAATGCATTGCTACCGCCTTCGGGAATTATGTAAAACCTTCCAAACTGTTTTTGCAAATCTTCTATGAATGAAGGATCTGATTTATTCCGGTAAACTTCCCGGCTAACATAATGCAAATGCATGCCGCAACTTTTGGCAAAACTAAGTGTAGCATTCAAAGGCAAATTTTCTTCACCGCGTATGATGCCAATGCTTTTCAATCCAAGTGCTTTGGCTGCAGCGGCTGTGGCATAAATATGATTGGAGTATGCTCCACCGAAAGTAAGCAGTGTATCTTGCTGCAGGCTCAAAGCTTCTTGCAAATTGTATTTCAGTTTCCACCATTTATTGCCAGATATTTCTATGTGATTCAGGTCTTCTCGCTTGAGCAATACTTTCACCTGCTTTTCTGCGAAGAGCGGATCAAATAATTCCTGTACAGGTGTTGGGGTATAAGGCAGCATTTCTTTGTCAACTACTGTCAGCCCAAGTAAGAATAATTTCTTTGGATAATAAAACTATATAGCTTGCTGACATGGAACAGGACGCGTAT
>DAOLDI010000562.1:0-2070 GCA_035327445.1 Cyclobacteriaceae bacterium
CACTGCAGAGACAGGAGGGAGACTCGGATTTAAAAATGAATGATATTGCGCGAGTGAAACTGCGCACATCTAAACCACTATTCTTTGATAGTTACAGAAAAAACAGAAATACAGGAAGCATTATTTTAGTTGATGAAGCCACTAATGAAACCGTAGCAGCGGGGATGATTGTGTAAACCGGGTACTAGTCCCGAAGTCTCGGGACTGGGTGCTTGTTACTTGGTACAGGTAATACTGAAAGCAGAAATTCAAAGAAATTTTTTGTTGCCTTAAATGAATCAAGAAAAATTTTTAACAATAGCCATAGCTGCTGCTGAAGCTGCTTGCAAAGAAATTCTTGAGGTGTATCATTCAGATAATTTTCAGGCTGAACTGAAAGGAGACAATTCACCACTTACCATTGCTGATAAACGCGCGCACCATGCCATTGTAAAATTGCTAGAACCTACACAACTACCTGTATTAAGCGAAGAAGGGAAAGACATACCATACGAAGAAAGAAAAAACTGGAAACAGTTCTGGATGATCGACCCCCTTGATGGCACCAAAGAATTCATCAAACGCAATGGAGAGTTTACGGTAAACATTGCCTTGCTCGAAAATAATAAACCTGTATTGGGAGTAATAGCTGTGCCAGTAAGCGGAGAAGTCTTTTATGGACAAGCAGGAGAAGGTGCTTATTGTAAAAATGCATCTGGTGTACAAAAATTAAATCCACCCGCATTTACAGACTTGCAGAAGCCAGGCATTCGGGTGGTGGCCTCACGTTCACATCTCAATGAAGAAACGCAGGCCTTCATCAATAAGTTGAATCAGCCTCATCTGGTTTCATCCGGCAGCAGCCTCAAGTTTATGTTGATAGCCAAAGGCGATGCGGATGTTTACCCGCGTTTTGCCCCCACCATGGAGTGGGATACGGCTGCTGCGCATGCGATTGTAAATGCCCTGGATATTAAAATCTACAAACAAGAGGGTGAAGAGGAATTATCTTATAACAAACCTGAATTGTTGAATCCGGGGTTTTTAGTGAGCAGCGCAAACAAAGGTTTCTAATTACTGCCCCAACTTTCTTAATTGTAGCCTGTGATTGCAATGCAACGAATCTGATTTAATACTTTTGATGCAATATCTTACGATGTAAGATTTTTTAGCATTTCTTTAGCATATCAGTTACAATTACGCTTTAAAGCGTATTGGTAAAGGTTAATAAAGAATAAACCCAGTTTTACTGTAAATAATGGCTTTGCGATCTTTTTGGTACATATTTCTATTAAATTTTTTAATAGTTGGCATACACAATACCCAGGCCCAGGTTCAGAGGGGGTATATCATTCGTACGGCCAGTACCCCGGTTATGGATCCAAATCAGGATCGATATGTGTCAGGAAGAAATCCCAATACTGGCATAGTTACTCCAAATACACCTTTTAGTAATATCGGCTATTATGTTCCTGAATTTGAAATTCCCATGTTTGGATTGCCAAAAGTGGGTGCCGGAGATGTTCCCGGAGATAACATTGGACAGATTTGTGGTGTAACTGACTTAATTCCAGACCAGTTTGGTTATTCTGTTTATGCTACCAGGGATCCTAATAATAACCTGATATTCAGATTCAGAGTAGGTTCTGACAGGCCAAGTGTTGAGGGTTATAGTATCTTAATTGACACAGATGGCTTGTTTGGCGCCTCAGACCCGAATGCTACGGGTAATAACCCCGGATTCGAATTACTTATTACACTCATCAAGAGAAATAATGCTGGTGTTCGGGTGTATAATATTGATGGTATTGATGGCTGTCCAAGCCCTGTACTTTCCTATCCAATTGGTTCACATTTTCAGATTTCCGTTGCCGATGAAGTAACATGTGGTAACCTTGATTATTTCTATGATTTCTACGTACCCTTTGGAGAAATAGCCAGTGCGGTTGGGATAAATGAGTTTACCGGTTTGCGATTCGCTGCAGTAACCACTGTGTCGGCAACCTGTGCATTTGGGGGTAAGATAGCCGATATCAGTGGGGTGGATTACAACGATTATAAAGATTGCATTCCTTGTGCCTTTAACGATAT
>DAOLDI010000563.1:0-2053 GCA_035327445.1 Cyclobacteriaceae bacterium
ATTGTGGTCATATCAGCAAGTTTTATGAAATAAAAAAAGTAATGCAATCATGCATTACTTTTCAGTTAAGAGACCGTATAGCAAGTTAAACTATTGCACAGGCACCACCAGCGCAGGCAGCCTCTGCTTGTAACTCGGTTGCGTCATCAATTTCAATTACCTGCGAGAGGTCAATGTCTTTTAAACTTGTTTCCATTTCATCAAATTGTTCCTTGGAGATGTCTTCAAACGGAGCTTGCTTGTAATTTCCGGTGTCAAAAGGCAATACACTTAGTCCGTTGTAAGAAGCTTTATTTTCCCACATCCATTTTCCAACAGCTTCCCATTCAGCTTCTTTAATAGATACTGTTGCTGATACATTGTTGGCATTTCTGCCTTGCCGGTAACCATTGCGCACCCATTCAAGGTTAAATAGTTTTATGCGTTCCAGCAGGTTCATCACACTTTCATTTCTGGTAATACTTCCCTGTGGTGCTTTTTGTGGGATGCGTATAATAGCTTGTTTGCTGTTCATTACATCTTCTTCAAGTAATTCAGGATGTGCTGTGTTCAAATAATTATAAAGTGATTCATTTTTGCCAATTCTAATTCTTCTGATGTAGTAATCATTATGCCAGGCATGAATTCCAGATGATGTTCCTAAAACTATGGATGTAGTACCTGATGGTTTAATGGTTGTACAGCGGGCTGCAAAGTTGATTCCGATTTTGGCCGATGTATCCAGATTTTGATTTTTCACATGTTCTGCTGCTTCCCGCAAATCAAGTTTTAAAATATTTCCGCTTGCAATGCCTGTCATCCCTACGCCAATCAGCGCTTCTTTTTCTGTTGTTTCTTTCCAGATTTGTCTTAAATAATGAAAGTTGGTAAAGCCTGCCTGTAGTGTTCCAAAAAAAGCGGCAGCACGAACGCGCGCGTTAAGTTCTTCCTGCGTTTCAACATCAGAAACATTTACTTCACACAGGTTGCAAAACTGAAAAGGTCTAAGGGCAATTTCAGCGCAAGGGTTTGTACCCCAGTCTTCATCGTTGGTAAAATAAAAACCAGGTTCACCAGATCCCGACCACTCTATCTTTTTCCAGAGATTAAAAAATTCTTCTGCTGTGGTTTCATCTCTTGATAAAACAACTGAGTTATTGGCTCTGCCGCGTTGTTCATTCAGTTCCCACCAATTACCAAATTTGCATGTCAGCATTTCTTCATCATTGTGCGAGAACAGGGCAATCATGGCCGACCTGCGTATACCACCTGCCAATACAGCATTGGCAATGTGGCACATCATGTCGTGGCATTCTATTGTGCTTAGTTTTTCGCCCTCTTTTTTTCTATCTAAAATGGCGCTCAGGTGTGCAACACAAATCTTTAATGGTTCTGGACCGGGCGCTTTGCCTCCCGCAGTAACTAATCTTGCGCCTTTTGGCCTTATGTCTGAATAATCAAATTCAGGCAAGTAATTACTTAAACCAAAATATCCTTTCAATAAAACCTTAATACAGTCTGCCCATCCTTCCAAACTATCTCCAACTAAAAATCTTTTCGTCTTTTCTGCTTTATGAATAGCCGGTAATTTTTCTATGTGATGATACTGAACCGAATAGCCAACGCCAGTGCCACCCAATAACAAAAACATAGCCTCTGAAAATGCCCGGATATCATCAACCGGCATATAAGCACAGTTATAAATTCTGCTGTTGTTTCTTGCAATGGCAGGCCCTGCAAACTGCATGGCACGCATGGACGGGAGTATTTTCTTCTCAAGAACAAACTGCATGTTCTCACTAATTTCCTGCACCATAGCCGGGTATTTTTCCGTCAGCATATGGGCATAGCGTTCGCATATTTCCGGCCACAATTCTCTGCGTTGCAGTTCAGGAATGTAACGGGCGTACTTCATGTAAATAATAAGGTCGCTTAATATGCGTTGATTGATTTCCATGTTTTTTAGATCTTAGGCATTAGGTCTTAGGGATTAGGCATTACTTGCTGTTACGTATTGGTGATTCTGACGCTAAAGTTCAGAACGCTTGCACATTTGCCATTTGTTATTCATCAT
>DAOLDI010000564.1:0-2052 GCA_035327445.1 Cyclobacteriaceae bacterium
ACCGAACTTTAGGCAACAAATATGAAGTAGTTGAACGGCTGGGACGCGGTGGCATGGCAGAAGTTTATCGCGCCAAGCATATTACGCTGGATCGTCAGGTGGCGATTAAGGTATTGCATGAATTCCGCCTCTTTAGATTTTCAAAAGAAAGAGAAATAAGGTCTTATCATAATTTATTTTAGCTGCCTGATTTTGGCATTAGGCTTTTTGATTACATTTCATTGTAAATCAAAAAACTATGTGCCGCTTAATTGCCTATAAGGGCAGCCCTATTGTGTTGGATAAGTTACTTTACCAACCTAAAAACTCACTCATTAATCAAAGTTTTCAAGCCAAAGAACTGGAAGAACCACTTAACGGAGATGGGTTTGGAGTGGGTTGGTACGTACCCGATTTACATCATGAACCCGCCACCTTTGTTTCTGTTTTTCCGGCATGGAATAACAAAAATTTGAAAAGTCTTGCGCCTAAAATAAAAGCACAATGCCTGTTCGCCCATGTTAGAGCAGCAAGTGTGGGCGATGTCTCTGAATCAAACTGTCATCCCTTTCAATATCGAAATTTACTAATGATGCATAACGGTGGCGTAGAAGAATTTGGAAAAATAAAACGCAAACTTCGTGAACCACTCACAGATGAATTATATCAATGGATAAAAGGCCAGACAGATTCTGAACACATTTTTGCGTATTTATTAAATCACCTATTCAGAAACTACAATGAAGTGAACATAGCAGCTGTAACCGATGCTTTTGAAAATACCTATTCAACTATTAAAGATTTAATGGAAAATAACGGTATCAATGATCCGGCCTACTTGAATATGGCATTAAGTAATGGAGAATTTATTGTTGCAACTCGCTATGTATCAGACACAAAAGAAACACCCCTAACCTTATACCACTCAGAAGGCAGCAGGTATGTTTGTGAAGATGGCATATGCCGAATGCTTGAGCCAAATGAAAGAGAACAGGCCGTGTTGATTGTATCTGAAAAACTTACAGATGTACAACGCGACTGGAAGGAAATTCCAGCTAATCATTTTGTAATTGTTGACCGGGACCTGATTGTAACAATAAAGCCGATAAACTAATTACCGGCTCTAATTTTTTGCTTAGTTTTTGCTCTTGAGTAAATCTCTTATCTCTGTTAAGAGTTGCACATCAGCGGGTGGTGCTGGCGGTGCAGCAGGAGCTTCTTCCTTTTTTGCATTAAGCCTGTTAATGCCTTTAATCAATAAGAAAATGGCAAAGGCAACAATAACAAAATCAACCACATTCTGAAGGAACATTCCATATTTCAAGGTTACGGCATCAGCACCTTCTGCACTTTCATAAATGGTTACAGTAAGGTCTTTAAAATCAACCCCTTTTAAAAGAGCACCAAGAGGGGGCATAATGATATCATTTACCAATGAACTCACTATTTTACCGAAAGCGCCACCGATAATAATACCCACTGCGAGGTCGATAACGTTGCCTCGCATGGCAAATTTTTTGAATTCCTGAAGCATAGGTTTAAGTGTTTAACTAAGTTGAAAGTTAAGACTAAAATCCTATTTACAGTACTTTTTTATCAGGCCAGCTGCGGATGGAACTTCCAGAGAATTGGCCATTCTGAAATCGGCACAGGCATTATCTTTTCTTTTCAATACAAGGTAAAGAGAGCCTCGGGCAATGTAGGCATCACCATAATTTTTATTAACCCTCAATGCATTGTTATAATCAGACATGGCTTCATCTAATTTGCCAGAACGCTGATAAGACCTGCCCCTCATTTCATAAGCCCTTGCGCTGTTTGGATTAAGCTTTATAGCGATATCAAAATAATAAGCAGCATTGTCGAAATCTGCGTTGCGATAATGTATACCACCAATACTCATGACAGAATTTACGTTGCGATCATCTGCTTTGTAAACGGCTTCAAAATCAGCCAGGGCTTCATCATACCTTTCAAGTTCCTCGTATGCCCTGCCCCTGTTGTAAATGGTTTTAATATCTGCCGGCTTTAATTTCAGATGCTCTGTATAGGCAGTTACTGCTTCTTCATAAT
>DAOLDI010000565.1:0-2050 GCA_035327445.1 Cyclobacteriaceae bacterium
AGGGATGATGGTAATGGAAGCAGAAGGTTAATAATATTTAAAAAAGAAGGATTGGTAGATGTTTTGCCACAAGATTTAATTACTTACTCAACAGGTAGCTATGGCACAGGTTCAGATTTAGGTAACGGCAATTTTGTGGTAGCTATTAATTCAGGAGGAAACCTTAATACAATCCAGGGTCTTGAACCGGATACGGAATATGGTGTAGCAATTTTCGAGTACGATGGGTCAAATGGAAGAGAACGCTATTTAGTCAACCAGTTTTTATCAGGTACGGTAAAAACCTCTTCACCACCAACTATACCAACCAATGGTTTACTTTTTAATAGCATAGGTACTAACTCCGTTAATTTAAGCTGGACAAATGGAGATGGAGAAAGACGCATGGTGGTGATGCGCCCGGCACAGCCTGTTACTTTTCAACCTGAAAATTTAAATTCTTATAGTTCACCTTCAACCAACTTTAATAACTCAGGTGATTTAGGTGATGGGCACAGATTCATTTCGAGAGCCTCTGGCAATAATGTTAATGTAAGTAATTTAACACCGGGCACTACTTATCATGTGGCCATATTTGAATACAATGGTATTAACCAACCAGTTTATACACAATCAGCTTTAACCGGATTCTTTACCACACCACCCGACAATGGCTTAGCAATTGGTGGTTTTGATGCCATCACTTTTTGTCCGGGTCAAACTTTTGATGCCCCCTATTTATTTGCAGGTGTATTGAATGCGGGCAATATTATCACCATTGAAATGTCTGATATCACAGGTGATTTTTCTGATCCCATATTTCTGGGACAGCAAAGTACCATCAACGCACAAGGATTTATTACAGCATCTTTACCTCTTGTACTTGGTGAAGGTACTGGCTACCGCATTAGGGTGAGATCCAGTGATCCCCCGGAAATAAGTAACGACAATGGTGCCGATCTGCAAATTTTTACTTCACTTACACCAGATATTTTCACAGAAGATGGAATAACTTCAACTTGCGGAGAACCTATTGTGCTGGAGACAGAGCAACCAGGTTATCTGTTGCAGTGGTTCAAAGATGGAGAACCAATTGAATATGCAACTTCAAACAAGCATATAGCCACAAGCTCTGGCAGCTACCAACTCAGAATTTCAGGTGCGTTTCAGGGATGTCAGTTACAATCAGACCCTATCAACCTTAGTATTGTTCCAAGGCCTGATTTTGATTTAACACTGGAAGAAAGTTACTGCCTTACTGAGCCAATTATTTTACTTGAAAATGCTTTGCCAGCCGATGGCATATTTTCTGGCGCTGGAATTAGTGATAATTCTTTCAATCCCATGCTGGCAGGTGTAGGACAGCATTTGATTGAATACACTTATACTGATGACATCAGTAATTGTACGTATGCTCAAAATCAATTTGTAACTGTATTGAGTAGTCCGGATGCACCTGAAAGTGCGGATGTAAATCTCTGTGAAGCTGAGTCAACCTTGCTAAGTGCCACAGGTGCTGAATTTGGCGATACCTATTTATGGTATAACCAGGCGGAAGAATTATTGCTCAGCACCTCTGTTGGATCATTTACAGTTGATGAAATTACTGAAAGCACATCCTATCTGGTAAGTATATTATCAGCGTCTGGTTGCGAAAGTCTTAAAACCACCATAGAAATAAATCTATTTGATGAAGCATTACCGCCTGTAGCAAGTGATGTTATTATCTGTGAACTTGAAACCGAAGTTACTTTAACCGCAAGCGGAAGTACTGATGGAAATTATCGCTGGTTTGGTGTTGCCGAAGGAGGAATCATACTTGGTGAAAATGCTGAGTTTATTACACCGGCATTGAGTAATGAAAGCACATTTTTTGTAAGTCTTATCTCTGCAGATGGTTGTGAGAGTGAAAGAACTGCAGTTAACATTACACTTGAAACACCTCCGGCACCTCAAGCAGAAGGAGTAAATATTTGCCAACTCAATACCCAGGTTACCTTAACCGCTAGCGGAAGTACTGATGGAAATTACCGCTGGTATGATGTTGCTGAAGGAGGAAATGCGCTGGGTC
>DAOLDI010000566.1:0-2042 GCA_035327445.1 Cyclobacteriaceae bacterium
GTAACCTGTTGTGCTGTCCGTGAGTAGCTTCACCTACCCCGCTAAAACCATGTCTTTTTACTACCCCTTGAAAACCGTGTCCTTTAGAGGTACCGACTGCATCCAGAAAATCTCCTTCCTTAAAAACCTCTTCAACTTTGATCTCACGGCCAAGCTCTACCATGCCATCAAATTCTGCTCTGAAGTCTCTGAATTCAGCAACATCCTTTTTAGGTGTAGTACCAGCTTTTTTGAAATGACCAACAAGAGGCTTGGAAGTATTCTTTTCTTTCTTCTCACCGAAAGCAAGCTGAACGGCCCTGTAGCCATCAGTTTCCACGTTTTTCACTTGCGTTACTATACATGGGCCTGCTTCAATGACAGTACAGGCAACATTCTCACCATCAGGTGTGAATATGCTTGTCATTCCTACTTTTCTTCCAATAATTCCAGGCATTGTTTTTTTATTTTTAGCCCTGATTGCGGCTTTTACGCAAAAAGGACTGCAAAGATAGGAACTAAAGGATAGTTACCAAATAGTGGATTTAAAATTTTTGGTAGGGCAAAAGAACCTAAAATGACTTAATTAGCGGACTTTTTACACTTTGAACAAGACCCGGTTTTCATCCAAAATTCTGTTGTTGTGCCTGGCACTAGGTATAATAATTCTGTTGAGTATTAGCCTTGGCAGCGTTTATATTCCAATTAGTGAAATCTTCCATATTATGTTGGGCAAAGAGGCTGCAAATCCAGCATGGAATAGGATTATCTTCGATTATCGTCTGCCTAAATCTCTTACGGCATTAATTGCAGGTGCTGCGCTTTCATTAAGCGGTTTGCAAATGCAGACCTTGTTTAGAAATCCGCTGGCAGGACCCTATGTGTTGGGTATAAGTGCCGGTGCAAGTCTGGGTGTAGCAATCTTAATTCTTGCTGGTATTAGCTTAAGCTTTGTTGCTGGCCTGTTTAGCACCGCTGCTGCAGCAATTACCGGAGCAAGCCTGGTACTCATTCTTATTATGTCTATTGCCAGAAGGGTTAGGGACAATGTTTCACTCCTTATAATTGGTTTAATGATTGGAAGCACAACCGGAGCAGTTCTTTCAGTTTTACAGTACTTCAGTCAGGCTGAGCGCATTCAGTCGTTCATAATTTGGGCTATGGGAAGTCTTGGTTCATTGGGCTGGCAAGAAATTCCACTCATGCTTGCCTTTCTCTTCATTGGATTTGGAATTGCCATCTACAAATCAAGGGACTTAAACGCATTACTACTTGGAGAGAATTACGCAAAAAGTCTGGGCATCAGCATCGAAAGAAGCCGATTATGGATAATACTAAGCGCTGGTATTCTTGCCGGGGTGGTTACGGCCTTTTGCGGGCCGATTGCATTTATCGGTTTGGCAGCACCACATCTGGCACGTATTCTTTTTGATACAAGTGACCATAAGATTTTAATTCCTTCTAGTGCTTTAATCGGTGCACTTGTACTGCTCTGCTGTGATGTTGTTGCTCAATTACCCGGAAGCGCCAAAGTACTTCCCATCAATGTGATGACTTCACTTATTGGTGCCCCGATTGTAATTTGGTTAGTAGTCAACAGCCGCAACCTTAAAGTGAGACTCTGATGTTTGCATTGAAGCATGTTGATATCGGCTATAGAGAAAAAAACAGTGATGTAATCCTGTTTGAAAAACTCAACCTGAGCATTGGAGCCGGTGAGATGGTTTGCCTGATGGGACCCAACGGCATTGGTAAATCAACATTAATAAGGAGTGTTGCACACTTACAACCCCTAATCAAAGGAGAGGTATGGCTGCATGATGAGCCCCTGCACAATGCGAATCCTGAACAAATTGCCTCATGCCTTAGCTTGGTGCTTACCGAAAAAGTGAATACGCTCAATATTAAAACAGAGGAAATGATTGGGTACGGGCGATACCCCTACCTCAATTGGAAACTGGCTTTCAGTGATGAAGATTATACCATTATTAATAAGGCCATTCAGCAAACACATATTGAGCATCTGAAAGGAAAAAAGATGTACGAACTCAGCGATGGGCAGG
>DAOLDI010000567.1:0-2040 GCA_035327445.1 Cyclobacteriaceae bacterium
GTTTTTGACGCTAAGAATGCTGATATGCTGGCTGATCAACTACATCAAATTCAACAACCCGAAATAAGAAACACACTAATTGAAAAAGGAAAAGCGAGAGTTACTAAATTCAGTATAGAGTATTTTATTCAAAATTTTGATGAATTAATCTATCAGCAATTAAATAAGAAATGAAGGTACTTCAGGTCTATAATGCTTATCAAAAAACCAGTGGTGAAGATACTGTGGTTGAAGCTGAAAAAATGCTTTTGGAAAGTAAAGGCCATGATGTCTTTCAGTACCTAAAACGAAATGAAGAAATTGAGCATTTCAGTAATCTGCAAAAAGTTTCTTTTGCACTTTCTTTGAGAGGTTCAAAGAAAACTGAAGCTGAATTCCGGGCACTATTAAATGAGATCAATCCTGAAATATGCCATGTGCACAATGTGTTTTCAATTATTACACCTATAATTTTTAAAATTTGTAAAGCACATAATATCCCTGTAGTGCATACTTTACATAATTACCGTTTACTTTGTACAAATACGTTGTTTTATAGAAACGGACATGTATGTGAGGTATGTATAGGCAAAAGTTTATACAATTCCATCAAATACAAATGTTTCAGAAATTCTTATCTCATGACAGCCATAATGGCTGATGCCATTCAGCATCATAGAAAAATAAATACCTGGGATAAATTTATTGATGCCTATATATGTCTTACGCCTTTTGCCAAAGAAAAATATATACAAGGAGGCTTACCTGAAAGCATGTTGTATGTTAAGCCAAATTTTGTACATCCGGTTACAAATGAAGTTGTGTATGATGATTTCATCCTTTTTGCCGGAAGGTTAGAACCAGCTAAAGGAATTGATGACCTGATTGAAATTGCAAAGAATAATCCAGAACAAAAATTTGTTGCTATAGGGCACTGTGAAAATCCGGAAATTGTAAGTGGCTTGCCAAACCTTGAATACTTAGGGCAACAAGACAAGTCAAAAGTAATGGAGTACATGAAAAGATGTAAATGTCTTTTGTTTCCATCTCGCTGGTATGAGGGCATGCCCATGGTAATACTTGAGGCTTTTGCACACCAAAAGTTAGTTATAGCCAGAAATATGGGCGCCATGTCTGGCATTATAAAGCATCAGCAAAATGGATTGCTATTTAATAATTTAGCTGAACTGCAAGACTGCATAGATAAGATCAATCAAAATAATAATTTATGCATTGAATTAGGTCAGCAAGCTTATAAAGATTACATGGATAACTATTCGCCAGAGATAAATTATCGGATACTCAACAGCATCTACCAGGCAGTAATACAAAAAAATGCAACAAAGCTTTAAGAAATATAAGCTCTTTCTTCCGCGGTATGCAGATGTAAACTATGAAAGTGCAACTGCTATCATTATTGATCATGCCAGAGAGAATAAAAGTTTTGGTGTATCTGCGCTTGCAGTTCACGGATTGATAACCAGCATGAGAGATGAAAATCTGGGCGCTGTAATCAACAAGATTGATATGATAGTGCCCGATGGGCAGCCTGTGCGCTGGGCCTTGAATAGCTTTTACAAAATAGGCATGAAAGACCGTGTGTACGGCCCAAGCCTTACACTGCATGTACTTCAGCAAGCCAATGAGCATAAATTGAATGTGTACTTGTACGGAAGTACAGAAAACACTTTAAATAGATTTGTAAATTTCATCAGGTCAAACTTTCCTGATGTTTATATTTGCGGACTTCATACCGATCGCTTTCGAGAAGCAACAGCCGAAGAAGATCTTGAAGACATTGAAAAGATAAATAACAGTAAGGCACATATTGTATTAGTTGGCAGGGGTTGTCCGAGACAGGAGTACTGGGTTGCTCATCACATTGGTAAAATAAATGCAGTAATGATGGCAGTGGGTGCTGCTTTTGATTTTCATGCAGGTACTGTAAAACAAGCCCCTGCATGGATGCAGGCTGCCGGACTCGAATGGCTTTACCGGTTGATACAAGAACCCGGCAGACTATGGAAAAGATATACAGTTACCAATACCCTGTTTATCATT
>DAOLDI010000568.1:0-2033 GCA_035327445.1 Cyclobacteriaceae bacterium
AATGATACGCAGGCACCGCCAATTAGCCTGGCTGACTGCAAAACATTGGCTGCAATTACCGGTTTGAAAACGTTTAACTCAAAGTGACCGTTTGAGCCTCCAAAGCTCACAGCAACATCATTACCAATTACCTGCGCACAAACCATAGACAAGGCTTCGGGCTGTGTCGGGTTTACTTTTCCCGGCATAATTGAAGAACCTGGCTCATTGTCAGGAATTAGTATTTCGCCTATACCACAACGCGGACCCGAGCTGAGCATTCGAATATCATTGGCAATTTTATTGAGCGAAACAGCTACACGCTTTAAAGCTCCGCTCATTTCTACCATAGCATCATGAGCCGCTAATGATTCAAACTTATTTGGTGCCGATATAAATGGATAACCTGTGAAGCTGGCTATTTTCTTCGCTACAAGCGCTGCATATCCTTTTGGTGTATTGAGTCCGGTACCTACTGCCGTGCCACCCAAAGCGAGTTCTGCCACCATTTGCAAAGCACTTTTCAGGGCTCTTATGCCATTATCAATTTGTTGTACGTATCCTGAAAACTCTTGACCCAGGGTTAGCGGGGTAGCGTCCATAAAGTGGGTGCGTCCTGTTTTGACTATATCATTATATTCTTTTGATTTTTTGTCTAATGTATTGCGCAGTTTTTCAAGACCTGGAATAGTTACTTCTACTACCATTTTATAGGTTGCGATGTGCATGGCGGTAGGGAAGGTGTCGTTAGAAGATTGAGATTTATTCACATCATCGTTTGGATGAACCTGGGGCTTACCTTCTGCTAGTTTATTGCCGGCTATTACATGAGCTCTGTTAGAGATTACTTCGTTAACATTCATGTTTGATTGTGTACCTGAACCTGTTTGCCAGATAACAAGCGGAAACTCCTGATCTAGTTTTCCTTCCAGAATTTCTTCACATACGCTTGAAATTAAATCTCTTTTCTCTTGACTTAGAACACCCAACTCGTGGTTTGCGTGTGCCGCGGCTTTTTTCAAATAGGCAAAGGCATAAATAATTTCTATGGGCATACTTGCCTCATTGCCTATTCGAAAATTGTTTCTTGATCTTTCTGTTTGTGCCCCCCAGTATTTATCTGCAGGTACCTGTACCTCACCCATGGTATCGGTTTCTATTCTGTATTTCATAAAGTATTTGGGTATATGTGAAGTTTATGTTGTGTACAAAAATAGAAAAGCCCCTTTACAGAGGCTAATCATACTATCCGTCTCTTCTAAAATATTTATCTTCATCAAAATCATCATCCGCCTCATCATCTGGCCGCTTGGGGGCTATGCCTATTTCCAGTATCTTGAACTCTGTTCTTCTGTTTTTCTGGTGCTCTTCTTCTGTACATTCTACGCCATCAGCACAGTGGTTTAACAAGCGAGACTCTCCATAACCTCTTGCAACCATTCTGTCTGAGGCAATTCCTCTTGAGATCAGGTAATTCACAGCTGACTCTGCCCTGCGTTGCGAAAGACGCATGTTATATTCATCTGTTTGCCTGCTATCGGTATGTGAACTTAATTCTATTTTGATTTCCGGATTGTCTTTCAAAATAACAACCAGCTTATCAAGTTCAAGGGCAGCGTCTGGTCTGATATCCCATTTATCTAAATCGTAATAAATGTTTTGCAGCACAAAAATTTTGTTGAGTTCTTTTTTCTCTAGTACCAGGGTTGTGTCAAGTTTAACATTGGTAACTAATTCTTTGAGTTGTTCTGGCGGAACTGATTTACCTTTCGTTGTAAATGATTGGCGTGTAGTAAAGTATCCATCTCTTTCTCCTACCAATACATAATCTTCATTTTCATAAACGCGGAACAAAAACTTGCCATCATTTCCGGTTACATAGTCTTGAAGGATGTCTCCGTTTTCATCAATTAATTCCACTCTTGTATTTGAAAGTATCTGAAGGTTTTCATCTTTATCGCGCGTCATGGCGATACCTTCAAGGAAGTAGTTAACAATTTTTAAATCCGGATCTTCATTCACAAAAGTGTAGATGTCATCATCTCCCTTACCCC
>DAOLDI010000569.1:0-2031 GCA_035327445.1 Cyclobacteriaceae bacterium
GAAAAACTGGGGAAGCACTTATATCAACACTTGCCCCCCGCCATTACAGCAATTTATTCGTGATATGCAAAGCGGAATTCAGGCAGTGAATTCAAAAAATTATACACAGGCAAAAAGCAGTTTTAACAAAGCCCTTGCTGCACCAGCCTTGAGTAAAGAAGCAGCTTACTACAAAGGAATTATGTATTACCAGGTGGCCAGTCATTTTGTTCTGCGCAGCATGTGGAAAGATGCCTTGCCCTATCTTGAAACTTCTTTAATTGAATTTGATAAAAATCCTCAGCCTTATACTTTACTCTTCAAACTTAGGGCGGCAGAGTTTGCAGCTATTACCTATGGTGATGAAATGTTTGATGATGAGAAAGCAGTGAACTTACTGCAGGGTTACGCAGCTGATTTTGCCTCACTCAAAAGGGAACATAGACATCATGCCGCTGCTTTCCTGATTACACTTGCCAAACAAAGTTCGCGGGCACAAGTTCCGGCAGATGAATATCGGGCTTATGCGGAAATGGTTATTGCAATGGGAACAGATTTCAAATCGGCCAAATATTACCAGGCGCAGGCTTACAACATTATAGGCAATTCTTATGTGTACAGCATACTGCCTCCTGAAAGAGCAAAGATGAAAGTGGCTTTCGAGAAAGGAATAGCATTGGCTAAGGAGATAGATGCAAAAGACCTGGAAATGGTTATCAAAGGAAATTATGCGACATCACTTTATTCAGAAGGTAAAACAAATGAGGCAGTTAAAATCATGGAAGAGACTGCGCAATATGAACTTAACAATAAGAAATACATCGCGGCTGAAACACATTATAATAACATAGGAGGCATTCTTTATTTTGACGGACAATACAAAAGAGCCATACCTTATTTGAGTAAGGCAATTGAAATCATAGAATCGCAAATTCAGAATTTTACCGGTGAAGATAGACTGAACATGCGCAACTCACTGGCTTCTGCTTACCAGTTTTTAAGTTTATGTAATGCAGCAATCGGAGATGCACAAGCTTTGTACAAAGCTCAAAACCAGGAACGTGCCATGGTGCTCGCTGAGAGTATCAGTACAGACAGAATTAAAACAGACAGCAAGCTTGAAGACTTTCAAAAACTACTTGCGCCTGATGAATATGCAATTATTTATTCGCAGGGCCCTCCGGGTGAAATTGCCATCAATCTTATTGCTGCAGGTTCTGCAAAGGCAATCCTTCATAAAGATTACAGGCCTTTCAATGAGGTGAAAGCAAAGTACCTCGACCGCATCAATGCCAATGCAGAATCTCGACCTGGCTATAAACCAACCAGCGGTAAGTCGGTGCAAGGAACTTTTTACGAGAACAAACAAGAAAACAAACTTGACCAAAAAGATTGGGAGCAGATTATGGATTTTACCAGGCGCTTGCTAACCAATCCTATTCCTGCCAGACAATTTGTGTTGGAAGATTTACTGCAGGCCTATCATGACATTCTGATAAAGCCCATTCTGAATTCGGTGCCTGCTGGCAGCAAATTGATATTTTATCCTGATGGCTTGCTGAATTTTTTGCCCTTCGAAACTTTACTTGACGGACAGAAGAAAAGCCTGGTGCAGAAATTTGACATCAGGTATGGGCAATCTCCTGAAGTGAGTCTTTTAATTGCATCCAGAAATCACGGGCCACGCAGCAAAGCTTTGCTGGCTATGGGTGGAGCTATTTATGAAGAGATGGCCGAGAGTGCAGAAGCTATTCGCTCTTTGGAGCGACTGGTGAACCTGCAAAACAAGGCAGTGCTGAATGCCAAACAGAATAAATCGCAACGTGAAATTTTTGCTGCACTGGGTTTTGGACAAATGTCTTACCTAGAAGGCACTTTGCATGAAGTACAAACACTCGGAAAGATTTTTGGCAATACTGCCGATATTTTTTTGGGCAGAGACATGACCGAAAACAGGATTAAGCAAATGAGTCGCAGCGGAGAGTTGCAGAACTATAAAGTCATACACCTGGCTACACATGGCTATGCCTTACCAGAAATACCGCAGCTTTC
>DAOLDI010000570.1:0-2031 GCA_035327445.1 Cyclobacteriaceae bacterium
TACGTAGAGTACTATTTAAGTCGCGGCATGAACATCAACGACTTTGCACCAAACCTTTCATTCTTCTTCAGCAATGGTATTGATCCGGAGTATGCCGTCATTGGTCGTGTGGCCAGAAGAATCTGGGCCAAGGCCATGAAACAAAAGTACGGTGCCAATGCGCGTTCGCAGATGTTAAAGTATCACATACAGACATCCGGTCGGTCATTACATGCACAGGAAATTGATTTCAATGATATCCGCACTACACTACAGGCGCTTTACGCGATTTACGATAACTGTAACTCTTTGCATACTAATGCTTACGATGAAGCCATCACCACACCCACCGAAGAGAGCGTACGCAGGGCGATGGCAATACAATTGATCATCAACAAAGAATTGGGATTATCCAAAAATGAAAATCCCTTGCAAGGTTCATTCATCATCGAAGAACTTACCGATTTAGTGGAAGAAGCAGTATTAACAGAATTCGATCGCATTACAGAAAGAGGTGGCGTGTTAGGCGCCATGGAAACTATGTACCAGCGCGGGAAAATACAGGAAGAGAGTTTGTACTACGAAACTTTAAAACATACCGGTCAGTACCCGATTATCGGTGTGAATACTTTCTTGAGTTCGAAGGGCTCTCCTACTATTATTCCACAGGAAGTGATTCGTGCTACAACTGAAGAGAAAGAATTCCAAATCAACATGCTGAAAGCCCTGCACAAATTCCAGGGAGAAAAATCTGAAGCTTTGATTGAGAACGTGCAGGAGGCGGCCATACAAAACAAGAATATTTTTGAGCAATTGATGGAAGCTTGCAAGGTTTGTTCACTCGGACAAATCACCCATGCCTTGTTTGAAGTTGGCGGACAGTACAGAAGAAATATGTAATTCCGGAATTTATATAGGTATCCTACACTTCAAAAGTGTAGGACACCTTTTGACTATTTTGAATACACTTACCGTCCAAGCGGGGTCTCCTCCCGAAGTCTCGGGAAGGGACCCCGCGTAATTGTAACATTTTCTTAAGGAAGACCCCGCTGAAACTTTCTGTCCCAGCAGGGTCTCCTCCCGAAGTCTCGGGAAGGGACCCTGCGTAATTGAAATATTTTTTTAAAGGAAGTCCCCGCTGAAACTTAAGCTATCTGTTTTTTCTGATTACTGGTCAAATAAATTCTTTACCAATTTACCTTCAGGCATTGTAACTTGTCCGTTCTAAAATTCAAGTACCATGCGCATCAAATCATTCGAAGAATACCAACAAGCCTATAAGCAAAGTGCAGAAAACCCTGAAGTCTTCTGGGCAAGCATTGCCGAAAATTTTCGGTGGAAAGAAAAATGGGATAAAGTACTTGACTGGAATTTTGATGAGCCTAAAGTGAAATGGTTCTTAAACGCCAAACTCAATATCACCGAAAACTGTCTTGAAAGGCACCTGGAACAACGCGGCAATAAACTCGCCATCATCTGGGAACCTAATGACCCTAAAGAAAGATTTGTGCGCCTTACCTACCGCGAACTGCACGAACAGGTTTGCCTTTTCGCCAATGTGTTAAAGAGAAATGGAATTAAAAAAGGAGAGCGTGTTTGCATTTACCTACCCATGATTCCTGAACTGGCCATTGCTGTGCTGGCATGTGCCAGAATTGGCGCTGTGCATTCAGTTGTGTTTGCAGGTTTTTCTGCTAACTCTTTAGCCGACCGCATTAATGATGCGCAGGCAGCTATGGTAATAACTGCTGATGGTTTGTATCGCGGAGCTAAAGAAATTCCGGTAAAGCGTGTAGTGGATGAAGCAATAGAAGGATGTGATTCAATTAGAAAAGTTGTTGTGGTAGAACGCACCCGCTGGGCTGTGAATATGAAGGAAGGCCGTGATGTGTGGTATCATGATGAAGTAAAGCATGTCGATAAAAACTGTCCGGCAGAAGCTATGGACAGCGAAGACATGCTGTTCATCTTGTACACCTCAGGCTCAACAGGTAAACCAAAAGGTGTAGTGCATACCTGTGGAGGATACATGGTCTATACAGCGTATACCTT
>DAOLDI010000571.1:0-2019 GCA_035327445.1 Cyclobacteriaceae bacterium
AACTGCTTTTTGGTGAGCACTATTTCGTAAAGGCGCTTGATCAGGAGGGTAAATGGATGTTGATCAAAAATTATTTTGATCATTATGAAGGTTGGATAGATGCCAAACAACACAATGCCATTACCAAAGAGTACTTTGATCATATTTTAAATGCAGACTTTAAAATCACTACAGATGTTACTTCAAGTTTGTTATATAAAAAATCGCCCATACATATTCTCATTGGTAGCATAATACCCGTTACCAACACTGAGTTATTCAAAATTGAAGAGCAGCTGGCATTTAATGGAGAAGCCAAAGCACAAGGCCAGCGAAGGGATTATGAGTTTTTAAAATCTATCGCATTGAAGTACCTTAACAGCCCTTATCAATGGGGCGGAAAAAGTCCTTTTGGTATAGATTGCTCAGGATTTGTACAGATGGTTTTCAAGATTTCTGGCTTCAAAATGCACCGCGATGCCTGGCAGCAAGCAGAAAATGGTGAGCGGGTAACAGGCTTTGATCAGGCTAAGCCCGGTGATTTGGCTTTTTTTAAAAATGAATCTGCTAAAATCAGCCATGTTGGCATTGTACTTGAAAATCAACAGATTATTCATGCCTCTGGTAAAGTACGCATAGATCAATTAACTGAGCAGGGAATTATGCATGCGGAGAGCAAACAAATAACACATCAGCTAAGTCATTTGAACCGACTGCTTCCTGAGCATTAAACAAGTTTGCATACCTGCTTATTTGGTTTTATTTTTCAGGAAATGAATAACCGGGTACTCGTATTAAATCAGGATTTCAGCCCTATTTCGGTATGCTCAGTTGAGCGGGCTTTTGTTTTGGTTTATCTTAAAAAGAGTGAGTTGGTAAGGCCTTGCAATGGCCATAAATTGCATACCATTAGTACTGAGTATCCCATGCCTGCCGTTATCAGGCTTAACAGGTATGTTAATGTACCTTACAAAGGAGTTAATCTTACCCGGCAAAATATTTTCAGAAGAGATAAAGGCGAGTGTCAATATTGCGGTACCCGTAAAGATTTAACTATAGATCATGTTATGCCCAGTTCCAGAGGCGGTGAGCACAGTTGGAAAAACCTGGTAACAGCCTGCAAGAAATGTAATGCCCGCAAGGGCGATCGCACACCTGAAGAGGCAGACATGCCCCTAAAGAGTAGACCCTTCAAACCAAATTATGCTACTTTTTTAAAAGACCACTCTAACGGGCACGAAGGTGAGTGGAATGAGTTTTTAGGTTAAAACCTCAACGTAAACACCGTTCTTACATCTGGCTCTGAGCTTACCGTTAATGTGCCGCCATGCATTTGCATGATTTGCCGCGATAAACTCAAGCCAATTCCTGAACCTGTTCTTTTTGTTGAATAGAATGGAATAAAAATCTGGTCGATGGCTTCTTTAATGATTCCCGGTCCATTGTCTTCTACTGTTATCAGCACATCACCACCTTCATACTCAGCATTGAAAATTATTTTTGCGTTTTCTGTTTCGTGTAATGCTTCTGATGCATTCTTGATCAGGTTAATTAATACCTGCTCAACAAGTTCTTCATCAGCTTTGATTGTTAATTCTTCAGGTTCGCATTTGCATGAAAACTGAATGCCTTTTCCTTTAATGCCATTCATTAATAAGCCTGAAACTTTAGCCATCAGCTCTTTAATTTTCACCGGTTGTATGTTTGGCTTGGGTAAGCTGGTGTAATCGCGGTAGGCATCAATAAATTTAATCAGGCCCTTGCTTCTGCTTTCAATGGTGTTAAGTCCGTCTTTTAAGTCTTCTGCATTTTCTTTACCTAATTCAAAATGATTGTTTTTAGCAATCAGATCCTGTGCAAGAATATCTTTTAATGTTGATGTTAGTGATGATATAGGCGTAATTGAATTCATGATCTCATGCCGTAAAACGCGGCTAAGATTTTGCCAGGCTGTAATTTCCTGTTGTTGCATTTCTGGCGTAATGTTTTGCAGTGTAACAAGTTTATAGAGGTTGCCTCTTATTCTGATTTCTGAGGCCT
>DAOLDI010000572.1:0-2015 GCA_035327445.1 Cyclobacteriaceae bacterium
ATACCCGAATTGCTGACATTTATGACAAAGATGTATTGGCGGTGCAAACTTATGATTCGGATAGAGAAGTAGCAGAGATTATGCGTAAGTATGATTTAGAATCAATTCCGGTAGTTAATGTTCAGGGTCAGCTCTTAGGGCGTATCACCATTGATGATATTGTAGACGTAATTACAGAACAGGCTGAAGAAGACAGACAAATTATGGCCGGTATTAGCGAAAGCGTTGAAGAAGATGATAGTGTGTGGCGCATTAGCCGGGCACGTTTGCCCTGGTTAATTATCGGTATCATGGGAGGCTTAATTTCTGCCCGATTCATAGGGATATTTGAAAGCGATTTATTGCGTGTAACAGCCATAGCTTTTTTTATTCCACTCATTCAAGCTACCGGAGGCAATGTGGGTATACAGTCATCATCTATAGTAGTTCAGAGTTTGGTAAGTCCTGGTATGCGCGATGAGAGCATGTGGAACCGCCTCATGAAAGTATTTGTGGTTGCGTTGGTAAATGGTTTTATACTTTCACTTTTGGTTTTTGCTTTCAATCTTTTGTTGGGAGGTGATTTAAATCTGTCAATTGTAGTATCTGTGGCATTATTTAGTGTAGTAGTAATTGCATCTTTTATTGGCACATTAACTCCATTGATACTCAATCACTTTGGCTTTAATCCAGCGCTTGCTTCAGGCCCCTTCATAACAACCACAAACGATTTATTGGGCCTGGCCATTTACTTCTTTACAATTCATTTTATGCTCTGGTCATAAGCAGGCCTCTAAAATTATAATTCTTAGCGTGATGTAAGATTTTTGTTGAAATATGCAGAAAATGGATGGTCAGCTATATCTGCGCAAATCAAACCCAACAAAAACCGTT
Source organism: Cyclobacteriaceae bacterium (assembly GCA_035327445.1). Lineage (GTDB taxonomy): Bacteria > Bacteroidota > Bacteroidia > Cytophagales > Cyclobacteriaceae > DAOLDI01. The sequence continues at coordinate 874 of DAOLDI010000572.1, forward strand.
TAAATCAGTAGAATTTTAAATTTTATCAATTAATGGTAACATGCATAGAGGTAGAACATTAATGCAGATTAATTTCAAAGATCATAAGCAATTGATAATGGCTAATATTTACATTTACCTTACATGAGCTGAATCTTAGTTATTAAACTTTTCATATTTGTTATTTATTTGAAGCGAAAGCATGGGAAAATTAATCAACAAGGGATTAGGCAAACTGAAGGAGATCTATGATAGCCTGGTGGAACGCCCCTTGCTTACATCAACCATTGTGCTAATAATCGCTATCATCATTGTACTTAGCCTGAGTATGAAGTATTACATACTCGATTTTGAAGATTTTATTAAACAGATTTTAGCAGAAGCACATGGTACTGTTTTCGACATTGCAGTTATCGGTATTTTGATTTTTTGGCTAAATCAAAATGGCGAAATCAGGCAGCGGATAAGAACTTATAAAGATGAAATTGACGATTTTCGCTTGTGGGAATCTGACGAAGCGGCCTTTCGTACCGTTGGTAATATCAAAAGATTAAACAGGCATAAGATTCACGAAATCAACCTTGTTAACTGTTACCTTATTAAAACTAATCTTAACTATGTAAATCTGAGAAGCTCAAATCTTAACTCTGCTAATGTTTCACACTCATCGCTTATAGAGACAAATCTGGAAAATGCCCGCATGAACCAGACAAATTTTGAAAATTCAAATTTAAACCAGGCCATATTACGCGGGGCTTATGCCAGTGGGGCAAACTTCAGAGATGCATTTTTAATTAAGGCAGATTTTAACAGCGCTTTTTTAATTAAATCAGATTTTCAAAATGCTTTTTTGATGGAAGCTGATTTGCGCAACAGTTACCTGATGGGCGCTAATTTTACCAATGCCAGTTTATATAAAGCTGATTTCAGAGGGGCAAAAGGTTTAACGATTGAGCAATTAATGTCGGCCAAAACCTTATACCTGGCTAAATTTGATGATGAAATCATGGATCAGATCCAAATTAATATTCCCGAACTGGCGGTTAAATAATTAAAATTTGTTCTGACAAAAAGAATCAATTACTTTTGAGCCATACAACAACGGGTTCAAATCTGGGGCCCTTGTTTTTTTTTTGCATTACCCAAAACATTATTTCAAAAAT
>DAOLDI010000573.1:0-2011 GCA_035327445.1 Cyclobacteriaceae bacterium
ATGTGCGGATATCGCTCTCCAATCTTTCTGCTGATACCGCATTGATGATGTCGTACATCCTGGTATCAAGTTGAGCTGGGGCAACAGCTTGTGCAAGCGCTAAAGTATTTACAAGTATGAATCCGAAGAGCAATAATGAGTTTCGCATATTTCAATTTTTTTAGAAATGTAGATGTAAAGCCCAGTTGTGAAAATCAAAATTCCTTGAATGGAAAAAGCGAATGCCTAATGCCAAATCCTACCTCGGCATAGCCGGTCGCACTTCAATCTTGCTGGGCAAAGTTCTGGGGTTCATCTTCAGGATATCCCAAACCAGTTCGGCAATATCTTCAGGCTGAATTTTCCAGGCATCAGCATCTGAAGGCTTATGCTCGTTGAAATATGTAGCTACTGAACCGGGCATGATGGTGCTCACTTTAATGCCATGCTGGCGCAGGTCAAGCATTACGGCTTGGGTAAAGCCAACTAACCCGAATTTGCTGGCATTGTAAGCGCTGCCACCTGCAAAGAAATTTGTGCCCGCCAGACTGGCAATGGTGATGATATAGCCTTGAGATTTTTTGAGTGCTTCTAAACAAGCTTTGATGCTGTAGAAAACACCTGTGAGATTTGTATCGATTGTTTCATGCCATTGTGCATGACTCAGTTCTTCTATAGAACCAAAATGTCCGATGCCTGCATTGGCTACGAGTAAATCAATGCCTCCCCATTTTTGAATAATTTCATGTACAGCCTGCGCTTGTTGCTTATAATCCCTTACATCAGCCACAAAACCTATGGCACTATTTGCGTGTATACTGTTTAACTTTTGACTTGCGGTTTTTACCTGTTCTGCAGAGCGTGCGGTAATGCCCACTTGCCAGCCTTCTCGCACCAGTTTTTCGGCAATGCCAAATCCAATACCTTTACTGCCTCCGGTGATAAATGCTACTTTCATATTTCTTAATCTAGGTTAATTAATGTTGGAAAATGCTTCTGCTTACTTTGCATGGGCATTGAAAGCTAAACTTTTATTTACACGATAAGGTTTAAACATCAAACAAATAATTTATGTCAAGCAACGCAATTAAATCAATTAAGCCTTTGGGATTTCCCTGGCAAACACAAGACCCTTTTCTGTTCTGTGTACACCATGAAGATAATTATCCGAAAGGAAATGAACATATGGGTCCGGATGCTTCTTTGGCGGGCAGGGCCATCGGACAAGATTTTGCACCCAACAGTGCGGGCTGGCGCATGTATCATGGACAAAATGTGCCAGGGTTTCCTGCGCATCCGCATTATGGTTTTGAAACAGTTACAATAGTAACCAAAGGCTTGGTTGACCACTCAGATTCCCTCTGTGCTGCCGGTCGTTTTGGTTTTGGCGATGTACAATGGATGACAGCCGGAAGTGGCGTGCAACATTGCGAGATGTTTCCGTTGGTGCATCAGGATAGAGATAATCCGCTGGAACTTTTCCAGATTTGGTTAAACCTGCCAAAGAAAAATAAAAAAGCCGAGCCGCATTTTGCGATGCTTTGGGCAGATAGTATTCCTGAATATCAGCATCAGGATGCTGAAGGAAAATCAACCAGGGTAAAAGTTATAGCAGGTAAGGTAGCACAAACCCAAGCGCCAGAGCCTGCGCCAAAATCGTGGGCAGCAGATGAGAGTAATGAAGTAGCTATTTGGACAATCAAGATGGAACCAGGAGCAGAGTGGAATTTACCGAAAGCTTCTGCAGATGTAAACCGTACTTTGTTTTTCTATGAGGGCAGAGCAGTTTCGGTTAACGATGAAAAATTTATTGCACATAAAGCCATTGAATTATTGGCGGATAAAGAAGTTGTAATAAAAAATGATGGTGATACCGAAGCTTGTTTTCTTTTATTGCAAGGTAAGCCCATCAATGAAACGGTTGTTCAGCACGGGCCTTTTGTGACTAACTCGCCTGATGAAGTGCGCGAAGTGATGGCCGCTTATGGCAAAACGCAATTTGGCGGCTGGCCCTGGCCAAGTTATGAAAATG
>DAOLDI010000574.1:0-2009 GCA_035327445.1 Cyclobacteriaceae bacterium
AGACAGAAGTTTTGGCGGCCAGCATAAGGCACGTTACCCACCTGATTAAATGTGCTGAAATTGGTGCTGATGTAGTTACCTGTCCATTGAGTGTAATTACCGGTTTATTGAACCATCCGCTTACAGATATTGGCCTGGCGAAATTCCTGGCCGATCATAAAAAAGCCAACAGCTAAAATTTTTTAAAGCATGTTTTCATCCGATCCTGTACTTCGCGTTAAAGAGGCCACCATTTTTCAAGACAGCACTGCGGTGCTCAGCAACATTTCTTTTGAAATGGAAAAAGGTGAGTTTGTTTTTATGGTAGGGCGTACCGGATCGGGTAAATCATCTTTGCTGAAAACGCTTTATGCTGATCTTAACTTACGTCTGGGCGAAATACAGGTAGCCGGATTTAACATCAGCAACATCAAGCCATCGCAAGTGCCCCTGCTGCGCAGAAAGCTGGGTATAATTTTTCAGGATTTTCAGTTGTTTACGGATAGAACTGTTGCCGAAAACCTGGAATTTGTGATGAAGGCCACCGGCTGGACGGACCGATCTAAAATGAAGACCAGGCAGGCAGAAGTATTGATGCAGGTAGGTTTGGGATCAGTTGAAAAGAAATTCCCGCATCAGCTTTCGGGTGGTGAGCAGCAAAGAGTTGTAATTGCCCGTGCGCTAATTAATGAACCGGTATTATTGATTGCAGATGAACCCACCGGTAATCTTGACCCAGAGGTATCATTGGGCATTCTGAAAATTTTTCAATCGATTAACAAAAGCGGAACCACCATATTGATGGCCACGCATGACTATGATGTGATTCAGCAATTTCCTGCCAGGATCATTAAATGTGAAGGAGGTAAAATAATGGATTCAAAATTTGAGTCTTTCGAGCTGAAGCGGCTTACGCAATATTAAATTTCATGGTCGGTAGCGGCTTGATCCAATTCCTCAAGCCTTTTGTTCAACATCTCAGTTCTCAGAATCAGGTTTAGTGTTAAGGCATCTTTCACTTCCTGCGAAGGACTGTTCTTCATCTCTTCTTTCAACACCATGTACATGGCCTCTAAACGAAGTAAGTCCTGCTCATCGGGCGCATCAGCCCAAATGCTTTGCCTGGTTTTGATAAGGTTTGCTTTTTCGGCAATCTGTTGCAGGTAATACTTTTCAATTTCTACAAACTCTTTTTCGAGTGAACTCAGTTCTTTGTCCTTCAGCACTACCCTGTCATTCACAGCAAAGAACATAGTTGCCAACAAGAGTACAGCTGCGGCTGCACGCCAAAATGCAAGGGAATTCCATAAAACAGGGCTATTGCGCTGATTTCCTGCGGGAAATAATTTCGCTTCAATTTTTGCCCAAAAACCCTCTCTGGGTTGTTGATCATCAAACTGATCGCGATTGTCTTTGATAAATTTTTCCAGATTAGCCATTATACACCTCCTGCCAATATTTCTTTTAATTTTTTCTTAGAACGATTGAACTGAGATTTTGAAGTTGACTCGCTTATGTTCAATATTTCAGCAATCTCTTTATGATCATAACCTTCTAACAAATATAAGCTTAAAACCAGTCGATATCCTTCCGGTAATAAAGCTATAGCTCTTTTTATTCTTTCAATGCTATGGAGGTCCGGTTCAGTCTGGCTCTCTTCCTCCATTACATCAAAATCCTCATCGTCATTCAGGGCAAGTTCACGCTTTTTACGCAAAAAGTTAATGGCTTTGTTAACGGCTATACGCTTTAACCATGCCCCGAATGATGATTCTGCCCTGTAGCTGCCGAGATGATGAAAAGCACTGATAAAAGCCTCCTGCAGCACATCATGGGCATCATCTTCATCTCTTACTATTCTGTAACACACATTGTACATACCCTTGGCATAGAGCTCATACAATTGCTTGAAAGCATGCCGCTCTCCTGCCCGGCATTGCTCAATTAAACCGGCATGTATGTTTACATATTGAACTTCCACTCAGCTAAGTTACCTAAAATAAAGGGACACGCAGGAATTGCGATAGTTG
>DAOLDI010000575.1:0-2007 GCA_035327445.1 Cyclobacteriaceae bacterium
CCCATTTGTCCGCTTTGCTGCAACTTTAACCTGATGGCCGGGATACGTGCATCATAGTCTCCAATTTGAATGCTTTTATCATCTGATAGCCAAGGTAATTCTCCAGATTTCTTTATCTCATAAAATCTGGTAAGTTCTTGCTTCAGCATTTTGTATGCCGGATAAGTTGGAGCCAGTTGTTCAAGTGAAAAAGGGATATTTTTGTTGGCTAATGCTTCGGAAAGTATTAGAGGCAAATCTGCCTTTCTCTTGTTTACATCCCAGCCGGTTTCGTATAATACTTTCGGATTTGCTTTACCATTTAGTAAATGACCTGCATAGATAAGAAAAGCATCCGTAAGCAAAATATCGAAATAAATTTGCTGTTGTTCTGTTCTCTTTTTTATGTGAAAATACTTTTCAAGACTACTAAGATGGTAGTCTTCAGGTTGAAGACCTTCTCTCCATGCGTACCGAAATGCTACCAGAAGTGCATTAATATTCCGGTTTTTGGTCCAAAGTAGTTTGAACTCATTACTTTCATAAATCCGTATAAACAAAGCTTGGTTCTTAATAAATCTTCCATCAATTCTCAAGCCTTCATCCGAAGCTTCAGAATAAACTATAGTGCTTTTGAGTAGCTCTCCATTTTTCAACTGAGCTTGAAGATTGAAACAAACTAAAACAAAAAATAAAGTAAATATGTATATATGATATTTTCTCATTGAACAACAGATTACCTTACTAGCCTCTAACATTTGTTGTCTAGCTTAAGTTAACTACACCATGATAATTTTTGATTTTATAAACTTATATATTTCTCCAAAAATCAATACCAGCGATGAAAGTGCAATCATGGCCAGAAACTCAGTAGCACTCACAAATTCAAAACCGAAAAGTCTTTCAAAGAAGGGTGTTTCAATAACAATAATCTGAACGATTATTGAAATTATCATAGCAATGTTAACCCATCTATTTGAAAACATACCAATCTTGAAAATTGAATACTTTACTGATCGCATGTTATAGACATTAAACAATTGTGTAAAGGCCATGATAATAAAAATCATAGTCCGTGCTTTTTCATATCCCTGTGGTAAGTAATAATTAAAAATCATTATCGATAAGACCGTCATCACAATAGCATTTAACGCGATAAAGGGAATAATGCTTTTATGCAATATACCTTCATCCTTTCTTACCGGTTTCTGTTTCAGTATCTCGCCATGATTTCGTTCAGTGGCTAAAGCTTTATCCACTATGCCATCAGTTACTAAATTAAGCCAGAGCAATTGTGTGGCTGTCAAGGGTATTGGCAAGCCGGCCAGAATTGAAATAATCAGTGTAGTAATTTCAGCGAAATTGGTAGTGATCAGAAAGAAACTTGTTTGCCTGGCATTTCTGAATACAATTCTTCCCTCTTCAACGGCATTTACAATGGTAGAAAAATTATCGTCTGCCAATACAACTTTGGCTGCATCGCGTGCAACATCAGTACCCATAATGCCCATGGCTAAACCTACATCAGCTTTTTTTAGTGCCGGTGCATCATTTACCCCATCGCCTGTCATGGCTACCAACTCACCTTTGTTTTGCAAAGCTTCAGCAATACGTAATTTCATGGCTGGTGAAAGTCTGGCAAATACATTTACTGTAGCAATGGCTTCCTGCCATTCGCGCGCATCTAAGGCTTCTAGCTGTTGTTCTGTAAGGGCTTGAGCATCTGAAGCCTGGTCATCTAAGATGTTAGTTGCCTTTGCAATTGCAATAGCAGTTTTGATATGATCTCCGGTGGCCATGATAACACGTATACCTGCCTCACGACATTTAAGTACCGCATCCTTTACCTCTGGTCGAGGTGGATCAATCATGCCGCATATCCCAACAAATACCAGATTGTTTACAGCATCATCATTAAAATCTGATTGCGAATGTTGCCTGTAAGCCAGTGCAATCACACGCATCGCAGCTTCTGACCATGCTTCAATTTTATTGCGAATTTTATTTCTCTTCTCTTCATCTAGTTGC
>DAOLDI010000576.1:0-2005 GCA_035327445.1 Cyclobacteriaceae bacterium
GCAATCTTCGCCAACACTTGAACCTCAGGCAAGCCTTTTACAGAAGTTTGAGAAAGATTTAGCATCAGAACAAGCCAGAGTAGCACAAAAATCAAATCAAAGGTTTTTATTCATTAATCGGGCACAGGTATGGAGATCAGCAGCAGCATTTGCTTTGATTGCTACCGGACTTTTCCTGGGATTGTGGATTGCCGGCAACAACCAGTCTTCCAGCAATGAAATGGCAGCTCTACGGGAAGAGATTGAACTAACCAGAAGAAAGATGTTTGAGGCGCTGAATAGCAGCGGCTCTGCCAGTGCGCGCATTCAGGCAGTCAATGCAAGTGAGCACATCAGTAAAGCAGATCTTGATATATTAAATGTGCTGATTAAGATCATGAATGAAGATGAAAACACGAATGTAAGACTAGCCGCAATGCGGGCATTGGCACGCTTTGAAACAGAAGAGAAGGTGAAGCAGGCATTCATAGCAAGTCTTGAAATTCAGAAAGACCCTATACTACAAATCACGCTCATCAACATTCTGGTTGAACTCAATGATCTGCGTGCTAAAGAAAACTTACAGAAACTCATAGAAAATAATGAAACCCTGGAGACGGTAAAAGATGAGGCCTACTTAGCCATCTTCAGATTATCATAAACCAAGTAGTAATTAAAATTTGAATTAAATCATTTAAAAATCATGAAAGCAAATAGTTTAAAAATTATAGTAGCAGCGCTCTCCTTACTTGCTGTAAATGCATGGGGGCAAGAGTTTAAGCTGAGCAAATCCAGCGGAAAGCTTATTGTTAAAGATGTAAACAAAGTAGAGTTTGAAGGTACATCAGGCAATGAAATCATTTTCTCCACTGATGGCGGTAGCCGCAGCACAAATGAAAGGGCTGAAGGTTTGCGGATCATCAACGCTATGGGACTGGAAGATAATACAGGAATAGGACTCTCTGTTACCGACAAAGGAGGAAATATTGAGGTTTATCAATTATCTAAAATGTCAAGTAAGACCTATACCATCAAAGTACCTAAAGGTGTGAGTATAGTTTATGAACATTCTGGTACGCAAGGTAGTAAAGTGAAATTCACCAGGGTGGAGAGTGAAATTTCAACTTCTACCTTACACAACGGGGTAATCCTTAAAGATGTAACCGGACCAATGACCATCAATTCAGTACATGGTTCCATTGATGTTGTGTTCAGTGAAGTAAGCCAAAAAAGTCCTGCTTCAATCATATCTGTTCACGGACCTGTTGATGTTACACTGCCTTCTAATACAAAGGCTAATCTTAAAATTCATACGAATTGGGGAGAGGTATTTGCATCACCTGATTTAAAGATTGAATTTGAACAGAGCGGAGATATGAAGCGCTATGGCGGCAGCGATATGCGTGCTAAATTAAATGGAGGAGGTGTGGAAATGACTTTATCATCCACGCATAACAATATCTACCTCAGAAAAAAGTAATAAAAACATCAAAGCCCGGGTAGCTCCGGGCATTTTATTTCAAACATTAATCAGCATGAAAGCATTATTGATTATCATGAGTACTTTCTTGTGCCTGCACCAAAGCCAGGCCCAAAAGCAGATTCAGGAAACATTTACCTGGGAAAGCGGACAGCAAATTAATATTGATTTTGATTACCCCGAACTTATCAAGGTGCAGGTTTGGGAAAGAAATGAAGTACTTGTAAAAGGAAGTATCAATATAAATTTTGGTGAAAATGATGAGGCCTTTAAGCTCAGCTCATCAAAATCCAAAAACGAATTGAGTATTAACGGAAGCATTGAGAACTACAAGCAACTACCCAAAGCCATAACCATAGTGCATAAAGGGGAGAAGTATATATTCAAAAGCTCCAGTTACAACTCACCCGAGATACAAAAGTTTAAAGAAGAAAATGGAATTAAAAGTGTAGAGATGTATGCTCAGGGTGTGCATAACGAAATTGTTCTGGAGGTTTTTGTTCCGCGCAATGCCGAACTTCAGATCAATTCTACTTATGGCATCAT
>DAOLDI010000577.1:0-2002 GCA_035327445.1 Cyclobacteriaceae bacterium
TGCAAAGCTCACATTCAGCATTTTTGGAATTGCAGCATTTTTTTTGTTTAGCACACGCACATTTCCGGCAACAGCACCACATTTCTCATCGAGCACAAAGGGACTTACCATATTGCGTAGCGTATCTTCTTTTACAATTGAATCACTATCTACAGTAACAAACACTTCTCCTGTTGCCAACTTGAAACCTCTGTAAAGCGCATGACGCTTGCCTTTGTTTTTAGGTTGCTGATAAATAGACAGTCTGTCTCCTAAAGTTTCTTTCGCTTTTCTCATCCAGTCCCAGGTATCATCTTTACTGCCATCGTCAATAGAAATTAATTGTAATTTTTCTTCGGGATAATTGCTTGCTGCAAGGCTCATCAATGTTTCCCAAACCAATTTCCCTTCGTTATAGGCAGGAACAATTACCGTACAGGTTGGCAATAAATCATCTGAAACAGATTTGATGGCTTTGTATTTGGTATACAGGTAAAGTATAAATAGTAAAAAGCAAACTTTAAGTGCAGTAAGACCAAGACCGATTCTAAATATTATTGGGCCCCAGGCTGTACTCATTCTTTCGAGATGAACTTCATGAAAATAGGGGTGGAGTTCATACATTAAATAAGCCGCACCAAACATGAGTAAAAAGGTGCCTGTCAGAATTAAATACTCTGCCGGTTTTAGCGCTGCATTTGTAAACCGGTCTGAATTTCTTTGTGTAAAATATTCGGATTTATGAAAGCTGAAGTTGCTTTTAGAATTTAAGGTATAAGTTAAGTTGTCTGCTGTTCTTTTATTGCTCATCATCTTTGTTTTTTTTAATTCTTGTACAATCATTTTAAAAACTGAACATTCATCAGCATTTATCACAATTGCTTATTCAACTATTATACCATTAGCTTTTTAAGCAGAAAACCAGGTGTTGAGGAGCAAGAAAGACAACAAAGTGTAGGATTTTTCCACAATGTGTGGCGCATGAAGGATTTAAAGTTTTGAAAGCTCGATGCCTTGAAGTTTGCGAACAATATGCGCCAACTTTGGCAGGATAGTTCTAGACTCTTCTAGAGCTCTTTCTTTATTATTCATTGTGGCAAAAACTTCAATGGACTGCAGGGCTTCACTTAGATATAGAATACCTATTTGTTCACAATTTGATTTGAGCTGATGTGCCATGCGTTCAAGCTCTTCCATGTCTGAATTTTTTGTGGCATGCTCGAAAATTTCAACTTTAGAAATAAAGCCCGTGGAGAACCTTGAATAGAGTTCATTTTTTTGAAGGGGGTCATCATCAATAAATCCTGTTATGCCGCTCCAGTCTATTTCAAGGTTTTCATACTGTCTGTCTGCTTCGCTGCCGTTTGATTCATTTTGAAATAACCTATCAAGACTTAAGAATAAATCTTCCCGGGTAAAGGGCTTGCTGATTGCATCGGTAAATCCACTCCTTAGCAATTCTTCTCTTTCCTTTTTATTCAAACTGGCCGATAAGGCTATTGCAGGAGTACCATATAATTCATTAACAGATTTGAAGAAGGATTTCCCGTTGATACCTGGCAGGTTGAGGTCGGTAAGTACAATATCGAAACCAACCGGGGTTTGTTTTAATTCTTCCAGCGCTTCATTTGCATCCTTGCAAAGCTTCATTTCCTGTACATGTGGTTTGAGGAAGTGCTCAAGCAGGTAAGCATTCCACTCGTCATCTTCAACAGCCAAGACACGAATGGGATAGAAGACATCATCATCATATTGTTGAGTTTGAACTACATTTTCTTCAGTGTAAGGCTCACAATTTACGGTGAGGTTAATGGTAATGGCACTCCCTTTTTGGGGGACTGATTCTAATTCAATGTTTCCGCCAAAACTTTCGACAATGTGTTTGGTTATTGATAATCCCAGACCTGTTCCGCTTAGGTTTAAGTACCTGTCTGCAGGTACCTGATAGAATGATTGAAATATCGTTTCATGAAATTCAGGCGCAATACCCACGCCAGTATCGGCTACCTTAATTTGCAGTTTA
>DAOLDI010000578.1:0-2001 GCA_035327445.1 Cyclobacteriaceae bacterium
TCAAGTTTGCGGCCACGCTACAAGAGCATCATGCCGGAGATAATCCTGTGCTTATTCGCGTTGATGTGAAGTCTGGTCACGGTTCATCTAATCTTTCCAAAGCTTTAGATACCCAGGCCGACCAGTTTGCTTTTGCCTGGTATAATATGGGCGTAGTGCCACCTATGGTGAAAGAGAAGATGTAGCAAAACCCTACGAGAGGTTAACAACCCTCGTAGAGGTTATTAAGGTATTAGTGTCCTACACTTCAAAGTGTAGGACACTTTTGTTTTAGTGAAACTCAATTTTATAACTAAGCACGGGAATAAGCGGAAGCTGGTAATAAGTCTTGATGCTTTCAGATTTCACATCATAGAATTTACCAAAGACATTTTTTCTGTTCATGGCATTTTGCACATCAAGCGCTAAGATGTATGTAGCTTTTGCACGATTGCGTTTTAAACTAATGCGCACGTCAGGTCTGAAGTAATCGGGAAGTTTTTGAGTATAAGCTTCAGATTCAACATAAACTGTTTGTCCTTTTAATACAGATTGTTCAAAATCGATAGGCGTTTCACGTAAACCACCTAACCAGATGGTGCGCAGGTTAATGCCTAAGCTTCTGTTTTTGCTCATGGCAAATTCTTTGCCTGCTGTAAAAGATGCGTTGTAGTTACCGTTGAAGCGTGTGTTGTACCAATCTCCATCCTGCCCTTTAAAATGAGATTCGTATAATGATGAGCTCAACAGAAAATACATGCCGTTATACATGAAGTGTTCCAACGTAAATTCCACTCCATAATTTCTTCCTTCACCTTCACTCACAAGGTGCTCTGTCGGGAATCCCCACTGATTATTAAGTATAGAGAAATTTTTTTCCGGGTCTGCACTTACAGGTATATCAAATAGAGCCTGGTAATAGCTTTCTAGTTTTATTCTGAGATAGCGTGTAAGTGAGCGGTCATAACCCAATACATAATGATGCGATTTGCTAAGCTCCAGATTTTTGTTGGGGAAATCATTGCCGGTATAGTCTTCAGGTTTGGCGAAGTAAGTTCCCAATGGCTGCACCTGGCTGTGCAATCCATAACCAAAACTTACTGATTGCAAATCGTTGATTTGATATTGAACAGAAGCTCTTGGCTCAACAGCCTGAGAACCATTCAATACTAAACGATGGTAATGCAAGCCAGCCACTGCCGACCATTTATCATTCAAACGATAATTCCACTGACTAAATGCTTGTATGCTTTGCGTGTTACCTGAATCGTTGATGAATTCAGTAGGGATGTCAGCATCATTCAGATGTCTGAGTTTCAATCCGTAGTTAAGTATGTTTATATAGAAGCCGCTGCGCATATTCAAACGACTGCTGATTTTTTGATTCAAAACAGAATTTAAAGTGAGTTTGCGTTGAATGAATTTGTTTTCATAATTAAAATGCGATTGGTACTCATCATCCAGCCTGGTTTCTGTAGTGCTGATTTCATTGCCTGATGCCATGATGGTGGATTGCAAATGTGCATGCTTACTTAGAATAATGCCATGCTTTAAACCTACTGCACCTGTGTTGGAGATGTAATTCCAACTGTAACGGTCCCATGAATGCTGCCAAAGGCTGGAGTCTTTCTTTGCCTCAAAATTTTGGCCGCTTAAACCGCCAAATCCAAACACAGAAAAATTGCCGGCCTTTTCTGTTGGCATGTGAACATTAAATGATAAATCCTGAAAATCAGTTACCGCATCACCAATGTTTACACCCAGGTTTGATAACATCGATAAAGTTGAATAGCGATAATTAACCAGGTACGACCCACGCTTTCCATTACCAAATGGACCTTCGGCTGCCAGGTCAAGACCCAGCAAACCTGCTTGTACAGTGTACTCTTTTCTTTCGTTGTTTCCTTTTCTTAATCTTAAATCAAAAACACCCGAAAGTGCGTTGCCATATTCGGCCGGGAAGGCTCCGGTAAAGAAATCAGAATTGGCCAACAGTTGTGAGCTTAAAATCATAATGCCTCC
>DAOLDI010000579.1:0-1984 GCA_035327445.1 Cyclobacteriaceae bacterium
ACCAGTAATTTTGCATGGCATCATTTCCCGTACAATAAGAATTCACCAGAATAACATCTGCCCCTAAATGTCTAATGTGCTCATAACTTTCCGGATACCAGGAATCGGCACAAACCAAAAGTGCTGTTTTGCCTATGGGTAAATCAAAAACAGGTAATTCTTCTATGGGATGAGCTGTAACAAAAGGCAATTCGGCATTAATTGGAAAAGATTTTTTTACGATCTGTGTATCAATTTCTCCATTGGGTTTGAAGACAAAACTACTATTGTACAAAGGCTCTTCAATGCTTAGCAATATCTTATTGTTTTCAACACGTGCTGCGGGTAAAATGATAGAACCCGCATTGATATGCACCCGGTATTCCTGTGCCAGCTTTTGGAAAACCTGCGCATATGTTTGGGCCATGCTTTCTGCTTTCATGCGAAAAATGGCAGCAGCAAATGGATCACTTTCATTGCCACTATTAAAGAGATGAGAAAAGAACTTAAGCGGCCTGCTCATGATCATGATGAACATTGCACTTTCCAAAGTTGAAGCTTTTGCCACACTTTCTTTTTCTCCGCGAATCACCAGCCAGGTGCCCAGGTACTCAGGTAAGAGTACAACTGTATTTTCATTCATATAGCCCGCTGATTCTGCAGCATCAAAATAGCCTTTCATCTTTTGATAGAAGCCTTTCTCAGTGAGGTAATCATGACTTACCATATAAGGTTGAATGGCTAGCACATTCTTTTCGCATATGCCATCTGAACTGAGTTCTTCAACAAGATCTAAAGCAAGCTCGTGTGCAGGTGCTTCTTCTAATCTGCCTATGCGTATCCAGAGTAACCAGAAGAAAAGGATGATCAATAAACTGAAAATGAACTTTCTCATAAAGCCTGCTTTGCTGTGAACTTACGAAAAATTTCAGCTTCTAAATGCTGCTCAGTATTTCTTTGGCTGCTCTTTCACCTGCGCGTACTGCGCCTTCTATATAACCATACCAGACATCAGCCGTTTCGGTACCCGCCCAATGTATGTTGCCATATACGGCAGCTAATGCATTTTGATGATTTGTCCATGTATTAGGCGGATAAATGCCCGCAAAGCAGCCCCGGCTCCAGGTTTCATATCGCCAGGTATGGTCATGGTAGCTTAACATCTGATTTGCTTCTTCACCGAAATATTTCTGAAAGTACTGCGTGGCAATTTCTTTTCTCTTGGCTTCGGATTTTGAAAAGAAATCTTCAGCCCTGCCCGCCAGACAAAAGGCTAATAAAATTCCGCAGGATCCATCAGCAGGGGAGAGATCAAAAAGTGTCTGGAAGGGACCAAGCTCATCTGCAACAACTTGTCCGCTAAATCCCTTATCTCTCCAGAAAGGTTTTGCATACACTCCAAATACCTTTCCTACATTTCCCATAAATATTTTTTCGATTACTTGTATTTTATCTTTGGGTAGTGGCGGATGAAATGCCATATCAGCAAGTAGTACGGGAGGAACAGCAAGAATCACTTTATCTGCTTCATAAGAAAAGCGTTCACCGGCAACAATTACTTTGTTCTTTTCCTGAGTAATTTTTGTAACTGCATGATTGTATTTGATTTGATGAGCAAATGCTTTGGCCATTTGTTCGGCCAGGTTTTGCATTCCGCCTTTAAGTCTATGTTGCTGCGCTCCTTTCTCAATGCTTAATAAAATATTCAAACTGCTACCTGATCGAATATAAAACAAAGCATGTAAAAGTGAGATTTCATTGAGCATACAAGCAAAAACTGTTTCGAGACCGGCACTTAAAATTTTGTAAGCATCTGCCCGGAAACATTTAGCTTTTACAAATGCATCCAGACTTTGTGCATCAAATTCATTAGCTCTCGGATGTGACCAGGGTTCCTGAACATCCATTTTCTTTGCCATGGCTTCCAGCTTCCGGATTACCCATTCAATGTTGATCAGCGAAAGCAGATCCATCTTAGGAATCAAACCGGTATATTCCCGGATTT